>DASZZA010000198.1:0-6270 GCA_035545135.1 Lacipirellulaceae bacterium
ATTCCCGATGAGCCGTAGTGATTGTGGCCTTTGTGAGGCCAAAAGTGCGTTCGCTGTTCATTGTTGCCGCTGACTACCGATAAGGCGATCTGGGTAATTCTGCATCCAAGCAACCAATGAAAATGACGCCTCGCGACGCTCAACCCGTAACCGAACTCAAAGGACCGGCCCGGACGTCGCACGTGTTAGCGAACTCTGGCAATCGCGCGGTGCTGCCCGTACTTCTGGCCGGCATCAAATCGAGTCGCCAGGAAGTCCGTGCCGCTACCATCCGCGCTGCAATCCGACGGCACGATAACCCGACCCACGCGCAGCTGATTCGCCATTTCGGCTCACTGGGCGAAGCAGACCAAACGCTGCTGTGCGAAGCCCACACCGCCATGCCCCACCATGCTTCGCCCGCCCTGCGAGCCGCCGTACTCAAAGGCGACGCGACGATGTGCAAGAACGCCTGCCGCATCATCGCACGAGCCGGCGACGCCGACTTGTTTCCCATCCTGGTGAAAGCGATCGAGGACAAGACGCATCGACAACGCGACGATGTCGCGTCCGCTATCCACGACCTGACCGCTCGTATCCAGCACGATTTGAGCCAATGGGCCGCCGGCGACCGCTCCGCTCACCACGACCCTTCATTCAAGCGTCACCATGTCCTCCTTTCGCTCGAGCAGTCCCTCTCGCGCTTTGGCCGACATCGTCGCCAGGAGATACTCGACGCGTTTCTGGTCCTCGCGCCCGTTGATAACAGAACATTCAATCGCATCCTCCACGACGTCAACCATCCGTGCCACGCGCCGGTAGTCAAAGAGCTTACACTCTCAAACGATTCCGGGGTCATCGAACGACTCGTGGAAATGCTCCGCGACACCGAACTACCGGCCGCCGCGCTCGACGTAATCGCCCAGCGCACCGATCACCGGTTTGTCGATATCCTCTTAAGCACAGTCAAGCGCCCTCTGCCACTCCGTGTTTTACACAACGTGAAGCGCCTCTCGCGAATTGCATGGCTGGAAGACCACAGCGAAATCCTGCTGGAGCTCGACGGGCGAGCACAAGCTGTGGCCGTCGACCTCGCCGCGGCAAGCGACATGACTGCCGACCGTGTCGTTGGCCTGCTCGCATTTCTTCTACAGAAGGGGCTCGCCGAGGCGCGTCGGGCCAGTTGCCAGGCATTGGCCCGGTTCGACTCCGCGAATGCCGACGAACTCGTACTGGCAGCGCTCGATGATCCGGACGCGGGCGTTCAGGCCGCCGCGGTCCGGCAACTCCGGCCCCGAGGTCAGCCCGACGCCCTTCCGCGGCTGGTGGCGCTACTCGATTCGCGCGTCCCCGAAGTTCGCGATGCAGCGCGCTCCTCCCTCGCCGAATTTAACTTCACGCGCTATCGAACGATGTTCGACCTGCTCGACGATCAATCGGCTCGCACTACCGGCGTGCTCGTCCACAAAATCGACCACACGGCGCCGCAAAAGCTGATGGAAGAACTTTCGTCACCCTCGATCACAACCATTCTACGCGCCATCGATATGACCCTCGCGATGGAAGCTGCCAACGACGTACAGCAACAATTGATCGAATTGGCGGCCCACGAAAATGCTTCCGTGCGGCGCGAGGCCGTCGCCGCACTGGCGTACTGCCGATACGATTCGGTCGTCGGCGTGCTTATCACCGCCACGTCCGACCCGAACCCCATGGTTGCCCAAGCCGCACGATCGAGCTTGGAACGCTTAGGCCACGCTACTCCGTCACCAGGCAACGCCTTGCTCACCGGGGAAAGAGCATGATTTACAGCCTGTCGTCGTGCACACCCATCCTGGCCACCTGGCAAGAATCCACCGGCATTTGGGGACGATTCGACGGCCAGCCGGCCACGTACAGCACGTTCGAGCTGATAACCATTGCCTTTGTGGTCCTATTACTATCAGGATCACTCGTCTGGCAATTCCTACCCAGTCGCCGGCGCCGCGACTTCCGCTGCAACAACCCGATGCGACTCTTCGCCGAGCTCTGCCGAGCGCACCACCTCGACCGACCGAGCCGCCGCCTTTTGAAGCAACTTGCCGCGGCGCACCGTCTCAAATGCCCTGGCGTTCTCTTCGTCGAACCCGACTACTTCGACACGACGAGCTTACCACCTGCCCTCAAGCCATCGGCCAACGACCTGCGCCATCTCCGGCACATGCTCTTCGATTGAGATCACGATGCGAGATGAATAATGACGCATGACAGGGCTCACCCCCTTTAGCGCCGGCGGCAACGCCGAATCTACTGCCGCAAATTCGCCCTCGAACGTCTCTCCCACCGGGAGAGGGCAGGGTGAGGGTCCCTCGCATCCTTGCCCACCGCGAGATAGTGTAATGGGACAAGCTCTTCGAGCGGCCGACATCCTTCATCTGCGACCGAACGCTTTCATGGTGTTCCACCCGATGTCGCCGCCGGGGCCGTGGTCTGCCCCGACCGGAAGCGCACCGGCGATTTCGCTGGCCCCGCGCCTTGGTCCGGCCGCGGCGGAAAATCACTCGCCTTCGCGCCGGTGCCTAATCGAACGGTCCGGTCTTGTGGCTTATATCCCATCTCGTCGATGAACTCAGGCAACGTAATCGTCTGCACGCCGAGCGACGACGCAGTCTTGCTCATTTCGTGGTAGCCCTGCTGCATCACGCTTTTCACCGCCGATTCCGGCACGTCGCCCAATACGAGGAACCGCGTATTGGCGTCGATCTCGCCGTGAACCTTTCCGTCCTCTCCCAAGTAAGCATCCACGATACCGCCGTTCATTTCGATTAGATCGCGCGCGAGTCGCAGATCACTTTGGCCGTCGCCGTCGATATCGATCACGCCGGTCAATGCAAAGTGAAGTTTCTTGCCACGATGCCAAACTTGGCTATAAATGTTGTCGCCCGTAAGGATCGGGTTCGTCGCGTCGTCCTTCGTAATCCTTGCTTCCGCCATGTGATCGCCCAGTATTCGCGTGACCTCGATACTGCCTTTCTTCGTGGCCTTTGCTGCGTCGTGCCGATCGGCGTCATAAACGCTAAACGTCACCTCCCGGCGGAGCGAATCGGCCGAGCCCAGGTTGATGATTGCCGTCCCATTTTGGTCCACGTATGTAATTTGTCCATCAGCCACCTCAAAACTACCCGGCTCGTCCTTGCGTTGATCTTTGAATAGCTGAATCGAGTGCTCTTGTTTGCCAATCCTGTCCTCTAAATCCTTGATCGTTGCGTTGTTTTTGGCGATTTGTGCTTCGTAGTTCGTACGCTGGTCATCCAAACTCTTTTGCAATTGTCGTTGCCCGTTTTCCAGCGACTGGCGATATTGAGCAAACGAGTTTTTCTCACTCGCCAGGTCTTCCTGCGCCTTCGCCGCCTCCGCTTTGTATTCGTCGATCTGTTTTTGCGCCTCGGTCTTTACCGCCATCAAGTCCTTGCTCACGTCGCTGAGCTTTTGCTTGAGCTCCGCTTCCCGGGCCGCTGTCGCTTGAAGCTCGCCGTATAACGTCTCCATCACCTTGCGATACGTCCGGCTCGCCTCGTCTCCGACGGGCGCGCCGTAAGTCTTCATATCCTGTTCCGCCGCCTTCTTCACATCTGCCGCGCTATCATTAGCGCCGAAGCCAATCGTCCGCCGCATGTCTTCCAGTTCTGCCGACTTGCTCTGCGAATCCGACGTCTGCTGATTAAGCGACGTCTGCAGCGCCGTTGCACGGGTGCTGGCTTCGCTGTACCCGCGCCATCCCAAAAACGCCACCACTGCCGCGACGAGAAACGCAAAAATGAATATGATCAAGAATATCTGCAGAGTTTGATCTTGCCGTGCGGGCATAAGATACCTCTTCGACGAGAACGGCCAGACATCTCTTCTGACATCTGATAACCGAAATCTGACGCCTAGAATTCGTCCTAAGTCCAGTTTAGTTAGGGGATTACCGCCAGTCAATGAACTGGATACGATGGACTACGCAGCGACAGGCCGCCCGCCTGTCCGCAATTCAGCCAGATAAGGCGCCTGCATGGATCGAGGCAGGCGAGCCGCCTGCCGCTACGGAACAAGCTTCATGCCCCCTCGTGCAAAACAACGTTCGCTCCCCGGCCTGGAGAAAGACGTCCCACAATCTCCGAATGCCATGTCGCTACCGTATACGACCGCCCCGGACCGGGCCATATCCTGTCCTCCGCTGCCGCAAGCCGTCGACATCAAAGGTTGGAACGTCTACGCCGTCGATGCCCACTCGCTCATTTTTCAGGTCTTCCACGCGCTGCCCGAAATGAGCAGCCCCCGCGGCGAGCAAGTGGGCGCCGTCTACGGCTTCGTTCGCGACATGCTCTACCTCATCGAGGAAAAGAAGCCCGACGCACTGATCTGCGCCTTCGACGTTTCGGGCCCAACGTTCCGCGACGAGCTATTCGACGCCTACAAAGCCGAACGCGGCGAAATGCCCGAAGAGTTGAGCAGCCAGATTCCCAAGATTGAACGCGTCCTCCAAGCCTTCGGCATCCCGATCCTCACGTGCCAGGGCTACGAGGCCGACGATGTCCTCGCCACAATCGCCCGCCTCTGCGACGAGGCCGGCGCCAACTGCTTCATTGTCACGGGCGACAAAGATTGCCGCCAGCTCATCACCGATCGCGTCGCCGTGTACAACATTCGCAAGAATCAAATCTTCGACGCGGCCGCGTTGCGCCAAGAATGGGGCATCGGCCCCGATCAGGTGATCGATTTCCAGGCCCTCGTCGGCGACAAAGTCGACAACGTTCCGGGCGTTCCCGGCATCGGTCCCAAAACGGCCCAGCAACTCCTCGAAACTTACGGCACACTCGATAATCTCCTCGAGCACGCCGCCGAAGTGCCGGGCGCCAAAGGCAAAAAGCTCGCCGAATCGACCGAGATCGCGATTCTCTCGCGCCAACTCGTGCGACTCGACTCCCAAGTACCCATCGCGCCCGATTGGGACGCTTGCCGCGTCGGCGGATTCGATCACGAAGCACTCGTCGACCTCTTCGCCGAGTTCGGCTTCCGCACGTTCGCCGAGCGCGCGGCCAAACTGGCTCCTTCCCAATTTTCCGCGCCGACAACCGCCGAAAAGGCCAATTACCATCTCGTCGACTCACCCGAAAAACTGGCCGCCCTCGTCGCCGATCTCTCGAAACAAACACTCATCAGCGTCGACACGGAAACCACTCACGTCCTGCCGCGCTGTGCCGAGATCGTCGGCTATTCGTTCAGTTTCAAACCCGGCGAGGCCTATTACATCCCCGTCAGCGGCCCGGCCGGCGACCGCGTTCTCGACCCGCACAAAACGCTCGAAGCGCTACGTCCCATTCTTGAGAACCCAAGCATCAGAAAGATCGGCCAGAACCTCAAGTACGACACGATCGTGCTCAAGAGCGCAGGCATTACACTTGCCGGTTTAGCTTTCGACACCATGATCGCCAACTACCTGATCGACGCCGGCGGCCGCAGCCACAACCTCGACGACCTGGCTCAGCGCTACCTCAATCACACCACAATCAAAATCGACCAGCTCATCGGCAAAGGCCGCGATCAGAAACGGATGGACGAAGTCCCTGTCGCTCAAGTGGCCACCTACGCCGCCGAAGACGCCGACATTCCGCTCCGCATGCAGCCCATCCTCGCCGACCATCTGGAGGAATTGAACCTCACTAAGCTCAACGAAGAAGTCGAAGTACCACTCATCAGCGTGCTCGCCGACATGGAGTTCACCGGCATCCGCGTCGATCCCACGCGTCTTGCCGATTTGAGCGCCCGCTACGGCGAACGACTCGTTGAGCTACAACGCGAAATCGAAGAACTTGCCGGCCACCCGCTCAACATCGGCTCTCCAAAACAACTTGCCCAAGTGCTGTTCCATGAGCTTGGTCTTCCTGTCGTTAAGAGAACAAAAACCGGCGCTAGCACGGACGCCGACGTCCTTGAGCAACTTGCCCCGTCGCATCCCCTCCCCGCAAAAATCGTCGAGTACCGCCAATTCGCCAAGCTTAAAAACACGTACGTCGATGCGTTACCCGCGATGATCCACCCCGAAACTGGCCGCGTCCACACCGCGTTCAACCAGGTCGTCGCCTCCACCGGCCGCCTTAGCTCCAGCGAACCCAACCTCCAAAACATCCCCATCCGCACCGAAGAGGGCCGCGAAATCCGCTCCGCCTTCGTCCCATATTCCCCCGATCGTCCCCGCCCACTCGCCACCACCCCTGATCGTTACCCTCCCCTCGGCATCGACCCTGATCGGTCCCCACCCCTCGGCGG
>DASZZA010000199.1:0-2923 GCA_035545135.1 Lacipirellulaceae bacterium
AATACAACTTGACCGGCGGCGCCGGACCTGGTTCTCGATATGTTCCGGAGGGCCCCGGAGCGGGTGGCAATTCCGATCAACAGGAGACCTATCCACGCAGGCAAGTGTTAGCTCATCTCACGGGTCTTAGAGTTGCGCTAGTCAAAGTGAAGTCCGCATTGCCGACGGAAACACAGGCCAAAGCTGACGCTGTCGTCAAAGCAGTGGAGACCGCCAGAACAGTCGCCGCCAACAAAGATTCGGGCGAGCTGAATCTTGCGGTGGCCATTCGCGCCATGGCGAAGGCTATCCAGACCGCTGTGCCGCCGCCCGTAAAGTCCCCACCTGAAAAAGCCGCCCCCTCTTCTGACAAACCGGCAGACACACCAGCAAAAGCGGCACCCGCCAACGTGCCCAAGAAATAGCCGTCGCCATTAACTTCCGGCCGCAGTTGAATTCTTACGCCAGACGACTGGATTCGTGCCACCAGCCAAAGCCAGGCAAGTAAATAGTACTGCTAGGTAGAACACGTCGCCTGCGAGCATCCAGCGGAAAAACGGCACCGCCGCCACGTAGCATTGGGCCAAGCCGGCCAGCGTTTTCTCGTAGCTGCTCTGAAATGCCCATACCGCGAAGTTGGTCACCAGGTAGAAGAGGGTGGCCGGAAGAATCCCGAACATGATCCAACGCGACCAGGCCAGCCAGCGCCGATGTTCGCCGCGCTGCAATCTGCCAAACCACACCGGTACGATCATCACGGCGTAAGTTGCGATCATTACGGCAATGCTGTCGTAGGCCGGCAAAATCAAATCGCTAATCGCCAGGATCGTGACGGGAACAAGAATCGCGATCCCAACCCGCGAAAAGTAAAACCCGGCAAAGATTGCCGCGGCCGCCGTGGGAGTGAACTCCCATTCGGGTTGCCCCCATCGACCAGCCACGCCAATGGCAACCAACAGCGCAAAAACCAGCAAGTCTCCAAGATTCTGTCGACGATCTCGTTTCATGGCGTTTCGATTCCCGCACCGAGTTTGATACGTACCCCCGCCATTTTACTGGGGCCGACCGAATGTCCACAAGACGCGATCGCCGGGCTGCATTTGGTAGATAGCAAAACTGCGGTCAGCCACTTGGCCATTTACAGCATACGTCCAGTTGCGACCGTCCGTTCCCTCGTTTGTAACGCCGTCGATCGACGTGAGCAGGGCCGACGCGCCCGTACCCTTTTGGGTAACCGCGACAGCACCGCTCGTGCTGAATACATCGGCTACAGTCATGCCGTTTCGCCATGCAATGTTCTCAACGATCTTTCGCCGGCCGTCCCCGAAGTCAACCGTAAGCGATACGGTTTGGTACGAAGGCCGGTCAGCAACCATTTGCGATTTGCCTTGGACGACCGCGCCACGCGGCACTTCGCGGTCGCTCCGCATACGCGACCACACAATCGCCGCCAACACGAATCCCAAGAGCAGCGGCAGCCGCCACCACGCCCCGCACGAATTGCACGATTTCCGCTTTGATTCTTCCATCATCGGTGCCACTAGCCGTCTTATAGCGAAAAACGCCGAGCCAGTCATCAGGGCTGCCATCGCGGGCAAATCTGCGGTATGTTGACGCGCATGGCGGCCCGTAATTTGCTCTCACTGTCGTACCCGGAAAACGACATCGCCGTGCTAACGATTGGCGATTCGCAATCGAGCGCGAACGTCCTTTCGCGACCGGTTCTCGATGCGGTCGAGCGCTCACTCAATGAGCTCGATTCTCGCAAAGATCTCGCCGGGCTCGTCATTCGCTCCGGCAAGCCAGGCATGTTCATCGCCGGTGCCGACCTGAAGGAGTTCGTCACCTGGCTCGATGCGCCAAAGGAGGAGGTGGAGAGCTACTGCCGCCGCGGTCAGCAGTTGTTCGGCCGATTGGCCCACTCGAATTATGTCACCGTCGCAGCGATTGACGGCATCTGCGTGGGCGGCGGGGCCGAGCTCGCTATGTGGTGTGACCGGCGGATTTTTACCGACAGCGCGGAAACGGCATACGGCTTTCCCGAAGTAAAGCTTGGTCTATTCCCCGGTTGGGGCGGAACAGCGCGCTTGCCACGAATGATCGGCCTCGCCAATGCAGTCGAGCTCGTCACCGGCGGCGAGACAATCGACGCCCGCGCTGCGGCCCTCATGGGTCTTGCAAACGACGCGGTGAGCGCCGCAAATGCGGCCACCGGCGACTCACTGCTCGCGGCCGCGATTCGAATGATTCGCGCGGAAAAACGATCCAACCAATTCCGCCGTGATCGCGAAAAATGGGACGCGCCAATCGCGATCAGCGAAACCGAGCTTGGCTTTCTCGGTGCGACCGCAAGTGCGTATATCCAACAACAATCCAAGGGCCACTATCCGGCGCCACTCGCAGCACTAGAGTTGATGCTCGGCGCAGTCGGCGTGGACCTGGAAACCGCGTGTCGCATGGAGGCGGCGGAGTTTCCCAAGCTCTTTGGAACGCCGGTCAATCGCGCGCTACTGAATGTTTTCTTCCTCCGCGACCGCAGCAAAAAAGCGGGCGCTCTTGCAGGCGACATCGAGCCGAAAAAGATCACGTCCGCTGGTGTCGTAGGTGCCGGCGTGATGGGACAAGGCATCGCTGCGGCAAACGTCAAACGCGGAATTCCCGTCGCACTGATGGACTCAGATCAAGCGGCACTCGCCCGCGGCGTACAAGCCGTATTGAAAGAAGTCGCTTACAACAAGCTTTTGAAAGGACCCGATGTCAAGCGAGCGGTCGAGCTGGCGCCACTCGTAAACGGCACTTTTTCCGACATTGAGTTGAGTCATTCCGATATCATCGTCGAAGCGATTGTCGAAAAGCCCGACGCGAAGCGGCACTTGTACGACCGCCTGGAGCCGCTCATTAGCGACGACACCATCCTGTGTTCCAATACGTCAACCATTCCCAT
>DASZZA010000200.1:0-2941 GCA_035545135.1 Lacipirellulaceae bacterium
AAGTGTTTCGCCGTGAGCTGTTGATCGAAGCCTACGCCAAGCGCGGTCGCGAGCCGGTGACCGACGACTCGCAGCTTGTCGAGCGGCTTGGCCGCAGCGTGACGATCGTGCCGTGTTCGCCACTCAATCTTAAAATCACCACGCGGGACGACTTGAAGCTGGCCGAGCAGGTTTTGAAAGTACTTCCGAAACCGAAGCTGGAAGGATTTCAGCATCCGTTCGCGGACGACAACCTGTGGCGGTAATGGAATTTCGGATTTCGGAATTGGGACTGCGGATTTATGATGGATCAACGAAGAGCTTCTAACAAAATGGCTTCGGAGAGGGGGACAGTCCCATTTTGCTCCGAAGACTCCGCAAAATTGGGACAGTCCCCGGCCATTTTGTTAGAAGCTCTAAGTCAGTCCGCAATCCTGCAATGAGCACTCCGCAATCCGCACTCCGCAATGCTTTTACATGAACTTCGCTGGCGCGGCCTGGTGCATCAAACGACGGATGATACCGGGTTGGGTGAGTGGCTTGAAAAGCAGCTTCGCACGGTCTATGCCGGCTTCGATCCCACGGCCGACAGCCTGCATGTGGGCAGCTTGTTGCCACTCGTCTTGCTCCGACGATTTCAGCAAGCCGGGCACGCGCCGATCGCGGTGGTCGGCGGCGCGACGGGGATGATCGGCGACCCGAGCGGGAAAAGTCAGGAGCGCAATCTGCTTTCCGAAGAGGATCTCCGGCGAAACGTAGCGGGAATCCACGGTCAGATGCGGCGATTTCTCGATTTTGACGCCGGTCGCCATGCGGCCAAACTCGTCAACAACTACGACTGGATCGGTCCGTTCAGCTATCTCGAGTTTCTACGCGATGTTGGCAAGAACTTTCCCGTCAACGTGATGCTCGCCAAAGATTCAGTGAAGAGCCGGCTGGGCCGTGATGATATGGGCCTCAGTTACACCGAGTTCAGCTACATGCTGCTGCAAGCGTACGACTTCGTTTATCTGTACGACAAATTCGATTGCGAGCTGCAAGTCGGCGGCAGCGACCAATGGGGGAATATCACGGCGGGTATCGATTTGGCGCGCCGCATGCGCGGCGTACAGCTTTACGGTCTCACTTGTCCGCTGCTCACAAAATCGGATGGATCGAAGATGGGCAAAACGGAATCGGGTACGGTTTGGCTGTCGCCCCAGCGCACGAGCCCGTACCAGTTTTACCAATATTGGATGCGCGTCGAGGATGCTGATGTAGGTAACTGCCTGCGCATGCTGACGACGCTCCCGCGAGAAGAAATCGAGTCGCTCGATGCGTCGCGCGCACAAGATGCGGCGAAGCGCGAGAGCCAGCGACGGC
This sequence comes from Lacipirellulaceae bacterium, assembly GCA_035545135.1. Lineage (GTDB taxonomy): Bacteria > Planctomycetota > Planctomycetia > Pirellulales > Lacipirellulaceae > JABDGM01. Next base: position 1,342 of record DASZZA010000200.1, read on the forward strand.
TTGCCGAAGAACTAACGCGACTTGTGCATGGAGAGGACGGTGTCGCGGCCGCGCGACGGGCTACTGAAGTTTTCTACGGGGCTGAGATTTCCGATTTGAGCGACGCCCAGCTTGCTGAGATTTTCTCCGACGTTCCTAGTCAGACTGCCAGCCGCTTGCTAATCGAAGGCGGCGGCATGCCGATCGTTGATGCACTATTAGCCGCTGGGTTGGCGAAGAGCAAAGGCGATGCACGGCGAACAACGCAGCAAGGCGGCGCTTATGTAAACAACCGGCGGATCGAGAGCGTCGACACACGGTTAACGGCGGCCGATCTTGCCAGCGAGTCGATGATGGTGTTGAGAACGGGCAAGAAGAACTACGCACTTCTGCGGTTTGAATAATTGGCACCTATACGAAACTCTCGACGAAAGAGGACGATTCTAATCGTCGACTTCGTTTTTTTGCTGGCCGCTCGGAAGCGGCTCGGCGATCTGGGACAAGATAACAGCGAAAATGCCCGTCAGAAAAACACCGTCGAACGTGCCGGCGCCGCCGATTGAGGCAACAGGCGCACCGAGACCCTGAATCTTTCCGAGGTTCAACAGGTCGGCTCCAATCAACGTTCCCAAGCTGCCGGCGATGTAGGCTAACGGCGGGGCGTTGCGCCAACCTAAAATCATTGCGGTCGCGGCCGCTACGATCGGCGGCACCAAGGTCGGCACACTGATTCCGATCCCCCGCACCGGGTAGGCCAGTTGGTGCACCACCAGCGTTACTACAGCAACGGCAATCGTTCCGCGGACATAAAGGTCGTTCTTGACCAGCAGATAAATGGAAACTATCGCGGGAATGAGCGCGCCGCCAACGTTGACGGCGATGATGGTTCGCGGCCACTGCTCGACGACCGGCACTACGTAGCGCACGCCGAAGAATTCGACGACATGGTCGCGGACCATAGCTTCGGGCTGCAACTCGGCAACCGGCAGATTGATCGCGCTTCCGAGCAGCGTGGCCAGCAGCACGGCAAGCACATACCGGGGCGGAATGCCAATCCGCTCGTAAACGTGCCTGAGAATATGCAGTTCAACGAGCGTGAGTATGATAATGAAAATAAAGAATAGCGCGAGCAGGAACGGCCACGCCAACGGAAAATATTGCATGCCGGAAGGCCGCATTCGAAACTCCTTTCTGCCGCCGCGCCAGTATCGAGCCAACGGGCCGATTTATCATAACTGTCTGGTCCCATACTAGCGGCAACGGATCGACCGGACTATCAGCAAGGGCAATTGTGTCGTGCGAAAATTCTGGCTGCGGCCTCGCAACATCGCGTCCTGCGAACGCCGTACCAGCTCTTTACTCCGCCGGCCGCAATTCGGATAATTGGAACCCGCTGGCGGCGCGTCGCGGCCGCCAATTCGGCGGAGTAGCTCAGTTGGTTAGAGCAGCGGAATCATAATCCGCGTGTCGGGGGTTCGAGTCCCTCCTCCGCTATTTTACTAATCGTTTGTGTGGTTAGAGTTTAGGCCAGATGTCGCTGTTGCAAAATCCTGCTCGGACGCCGGAGTTTTACCTGGAACTTTACCTTCTGGCCCCTTGTCTCGCGTCAGTCTCGTTCCTC
>DASZZA010000201.1:0-5036 GCA_035545135.1 Lacipirellulaceae bacterium
GGGCCGCTGCCGGTGGCCAGTTGGCTCGGCCTCACGTTCGAACACGGGTTCTGGTTCGGCTTCGCCGGTAATGTGCTGGGAGCGATCAATGTTATCACCAAGGGTGTAATCGGCGTCACGGTGATGATGTGGGTCCGCTGGACATTACCACGATTGCGGATCGACCAGGTCATTACAACTTGCTTAAAATACTGCGTGCCAATCGCGGCCGTGATGTTCGTGTTAGCCACGGCGTGGCAGTATACGTGGCCGAACCGGTCGTTTTTCGGTGCCGTCGAAGCTCCGGCCGCGGCGTATGACGTCATAGAGCTTCGGCCGCATACTGAAGCCAAACCAAAAGGACCAGCGGCCAGCAGCCCCAAGTCGGGCGGCGACCGCACGGCGTTCATGGAAAAGGCAGGTACCAGATAACGTGGCGGATCCGATTTACTGGCCTTCGTTTTTCTTCTTGTTGTTCGCGGTAATTGCCTGCGCATTTGCCGTGGCGGTGGTGCTGACGGCAAATATTGTGCGGATGGCGTTTTACTTGGTGATTTCGCTGGCGGCGACGGCGGGCCTGTTCTTCCTCGCCGGCGCCGATTTTGTCGGATCGATGCAGATTCTCATCTACGTCGGCGGTACGCTCGTGCTGCTGGTGTTCGGTGTGATGCTTACGTCGCAAGATCGCTTTATCTCCATGCGCACCAGCCGCAATGAAATGCTGGTGGCCGCGCTCGTCGGCGCGAGCTTGCTGGCCGTTCTCGCCGTGGCCGCTTGGAGCGTGCCCGCCTGGCGTGGCATGACGAACGAACAGGTCGCTGCCGTTTCCTTGGAGCGTACCGGCGCGCCGATCGGGCTGGGGCTGCTTGGCGCGCGGGTCGACGATCCCACCAAGTCCGGCTACTTATTGATTTTCGAAATCATTTCGGTGCATTTGCTCGTCGTTCTGATTGGGGCGGCTTACTTGGCTCGCGCCCGGCGGAAAAGGAGTCCGATCGTCGAATGACGTCCCTACTCTTCGCTAGTTTGTTGACCCAGCCGGTCGGCGTCGCGCACTATCTGGTCGTCGGCGCCGTGCTGTTCGTGTGTGGCGCGTTGTGCATGGCGACAAAGCGGAACGCGCTGGGCGTGCTGATGGGCATCGAGTTGGTGCTCAATGGCGCCAACCTGAACTTCATTGCCTTCGGCAGCCGCTATTTGCGAAACGATATCGCCGCGATCGGCCTCGACGGCCAATTGATGTCGCTCTTCGTGATCGTCCTCGCGGCGGCCGAGGCGGCAGTCGCCCTAGCGATTGCGCTGAATTTTTACAACAGTTTCAATACGATCGACGTGGACCAGGCAGATCAGTTGCAAGGGTGAGGACGGTTTTAACTTGGGCATTGTTCGCAGGGACGAAGTCACTAGAAGAGATTCGGCGTGGCCGCCGATGCTAAGCACCAATAGTTCGAATGGATAAACTACCCACACTCCTGCTCGTCGCCTGGCTGTTGCCGCTCGTTTCATTTGCGGTGATCTGCATCGGCTACTCGATTCCGCAGCTGCTGGGAATCCGCATTCGCTATGGCACGCAGAAATACGCCGCATACATCGCCATTGCCGCGATTGGAATCGGGTGCATTCTCAGCATGGTCGCCCTCTTCGGCTACTGGCTGCCCCGCAATCCGCTGCCTGCGGCCGAAGCGCACGCAGCTGAACCGCATAACGGCGCGACGGCAACCGGCAAGTCGCACTTTCAATTCGCCTTATTGCAGGTCGAGGAGCATGAACGGCCCGCCCTCGAAAATAGCAACGCTGCTCCGACCTACCTATATGGCGATTGGTACACGCTCGGCCAGTTCGGCAAGCTAAAAATCACGATCGGCTACTATATCAATACGCTCACGTTGCTGATGTTTTGCGTGGTGACGCTCATCGCCACGTGCGTCCACATCTATTCGGTCGGCTACATGCACGACGAGCTTCACGATTTTTCCGATCACGAAGCCAGGCTCGAAAACGGTCAGCCCCTGCATCGCCGCGGCCGGTTTCATCGATTCTTCCAATACTTGTCGCTGTTCTCGTTCTCGATGCTCGGCATCTGCATCGCCGGCAACCTGGCGATGGTGTTCGTTTTCTGGGAATTGGTGGGCATCTGCTCCTATTTTCTGATTGGCTTTTACATCGAACGACACAGCGCGAGTACCGCCGGCAACAAAGCATTCATTGTCAATCGCATCGGTGATTTCGGCATGCTGATCGGCCTGATGGTGATTTGGACCACGCTCGGCACGTTCTCCTTTGGCGACACGGTGGATGCCAAGGGGCACGTCGTGGAGCAGGGAATATTCAGCCAGTTGCGCGAACCGACCCGCAATTACGAGTTGGCGCCCGCTGATGGCATGATCGCGTTTGAAGCCCGTAGCAAAATTGCGGAAGTCGTCCGAAACGGCGGCGACCAGGCCGCGGTGAATAACCTCATCGCACAGTTACGGGCCGACACGAAAGCCCATTGGGGATATTGGACGCTGCTCATCGCCGGCGTTGGCATCTTCTGCGGCTGCGTCGGCAAAAGCGCCCAATTCCCGCTGCACGTCTGGCTCCCCGATGCCATGGAAGGCCCGACGCCTGTTTCGGCCCTTGTTCATTCAGCCACGATGGTCGCCGCCGGCGTGTTCCTCGTCGGCCGCGTGTATCCTATCTTTTCCCCAGAAGCGCTCCTTGTCATTGCGATCATTGGTTGCATTACGCTGTTTCTCGCCGCGACGATCGCGATCACGGCCGTCGATATCAAGCGTGTCCTTGCGTACTCGACCGTCAGCCAGCTTGGCTACATGATGCTGGCCCTCGGCCTGGGCGGCTGGGTTGCCGGACTATTCCACTTGATTACCCACGCATTTTTCAAAGGCCTTCTGTTCCTCTGCAGCGGCTCAGTGATTCACGCCGTCCACACGAACGACATGCGGCAAATGGGCGGCCTGCGCCACAAGATGCCGGTAACCGCGTACACGATGCTCGCTGGCTGCCTGGCGATCGCCGGCATCGGCATCCCATTCTGGTTCGGCTTCAGTGGCTTCCATTCTAAAGATTTGATCATCGAACAAGCGCTCAACTTTTCCCGAGCCAACGGGAACCATTGGTACATGCAGTTGTTCATCGATCTTCCGCTGGCCGCGGCGGCGTTTACATCGTTTTATATGTTCCGCCTGTGGTACATGACATTCGCCGGCAAACCGCGCGACCACCACCGCTATGATCACGCCCACGAATCACCGCGCTCGATGGCCTGGGTGCTCGTGTTCATGTCGGTATTCGCCGTCGGCGCCGGTTGGTCGTTGGGTAAGCTCGGGCCGGGCGTTTTGGCGAACTTCGGCGTGGAATCGCTGCTGGAACAAGCCCGCCCCGTCGGGATCTTGGGCGACAAGACCGGTGCTCTCCTAAGCGACCTTAAGATTCCCGACGAGCATGCCGGGCACGCCGATGCCATCAAGTATCCCGCGGGCTGGTCGGCCATTTTCGTTGCCCTGGCCGGCGTCGCGGGCGCCACGGTTGTTTACCTGTGGGAACTCGTTAGCGCGGCGTCGTTGCGTCGCTGGTTGAATCTGTTGTACCACGCCACTTGGAACAAATGGTGGTTCGACGAGATCTACGACTTTGTTTTTGTGCGGCCAACACTCGCGATCAGTTGGTTCATTGCGCGCATCCTCGACCGCGGCATTATCGACTCCATTCTCCACGCCTTCGCCTGGATTTATCGCGGACTTGCCGCGATTGTGGCCGTCGTCGGCGACCGCTGGGTCATCGATAACCTGGTGGATACGTTCGCCGAAAAAACGTGGGATACCGCCTTGGCTATGCGTTCGATCCAAACCGGCCGCCTGCGGCAGTACGTGATGTTTATCGTCATTGGCACTATCGTCCTGTTCCTCTTTGCCAGCCTCTGGTGGAGGTACGCCGTTGCCGGATAAAAATTGTTTGTTGATAGTTGTTAGTCGATAGTTGATAGTTGTTCGATGTCAGGTGCACAACTAACAACTATCCACTAACATCCGCTCCCGCAAATATATCGATTCCTACACGCCACTAACCATGCTCGACTTCACCAACCCCGCCGTTTACCTGAGTTGGCTCGTCTTTTTGCCGGCGATCGTCGCGCTGGTGATCGCCTTCCTACCCGCGCGCGGCGAAACGCTGAAGTGGATCTCGCTCGGTGCTACCGTCGTGGTGTTCCTCATGTCGCTGCGCATGATCCTGGGCGGCAACCACGTGCAGTTTCAAACCGGCGTCGACGGGATGCAGAACCTATTCGCATACAACTGGATTCCGAGCTTCAAAATCCAGTATCTCATGGGAACCGACGGGATCAGCTTTCCACTGATCGTGCTGACTGCATTCGTCAGCATGCTCGCGATGGGCGCGAGTTGGCCGATCAAAAAGTACGAACGTGCCTATTGCGTTCTTTTCCTGCTGCTCGAAACCGGCATGTTGGGCGTGTTCTGTGCCCTCGACTTCTTCCTGTTCTACGTGTTCTGGGAAGTCATGTTGCTGCCGATGTACTTCCTCATCGGCATCTGGGGCGGGCCGCGCAAGGAATATGCAGCGATCAAGTTCTTCCTCTACACGCTCGTGGGCAGCGTGTTGATGCTGATCGCCATCCTGATGCTGTATTTCAACAGCGACCTGCGCAAGCTTTCCCCCGCCCAGCTCGTGAACAGCGGCGTCGTCAGCTCGAAGCTCGATGATGCGGCCCAACGAACGGCCGCCCAAACGATTATCAGCTCGCCGACCGAGCAGCACACTTTCAACATCCTCGCCCTACAACAAATCGGCCAGCACACCGACTTATTCACCGCTCCCCACTGGGGTCGTCACTCGCTCGCCTGGTGGGCGTTTGTGCTGCTGGGCATCGGCTTTGTGATCAAGGTGCCAAGCGTCCCACTGCACACCTGGTTGCCCGATGCGCACGTGGAGGCACCCACTCCAATCTCCATGATCCTGGCTGGCGTCCTCTTGAAGATGGGCGGCTACGGCATCATTCGTGTCTGCTATCCGGTGTGTCCTTCGGCCGGCTATGAACT
>DASZZA010000202.1:0-4696 GCA_035545135.1 Lacipirellulaceae bacterium
CGAACCGCAAATTGCTCATCGAGACTACTCCATTACCGACTACGGCGGCAAAGGCGACGCCAAAACCGATTGCAAGCCGGCCTTCGACAAAGCCATCTCTGCGTGCAGCGATGCTGGCGGCGGGCGCGTGGTGGTGTCGGCGGGCGATTGGCTGGTACGCGGACCGATTCATCTCAAGTCGGGGGTCAACCTGCATCTTCAAAAGGGCGCAACAGTACAATTTGGCACCACTCCAGCCGATTATCTGCCAGTCGTCCTTACGCGCTTCGAGAGCAACGAGGTAATGAACTACTCGCCTCTGATTTATGCGTACGAGCAGGATAACATTGCGATCACGGGCTCGGGTACCTTTGACGGGCAGGCCGGCAAACAAGCATGGTGGGATTGGAAAGCGTTGGGTCGCGAAGACAGCGAGGCTCTGCGACGAATGGGCGAGGCGGGAGTTGCGGCCTCCGATCGCCGCTTTGGAGCAGGCCATCGGCTACGCCCTAACTTTGTGCAACCGTACCGCTGCCGCAATGTATTGATCGAAGGTGTTACCTTCTCAAACTCGCCGATGTGGATACTCAACCCCGTTTTGTGCGAAAACGTGATCATTCGCGGCGTGACGGTCTCGAGCCATGGTCCCAACAACGACGGCTGTGATCCCGATTCGTGCCGCGACGTGTTGATCGAAAAATGTACGTTCGACACTGGCGACGATTGCATCGCCATCAAATCGGGCCGTGACGCCGACGGTCGCCGCATTGGCGTCCCCAGCGAAAACATCATCATCCGCGGCTGCCAGATGAAAGACGGGCACGGCGGCGTCGTGCTTGGCAGCGAAATGAGCGGCGGCGTTCGCAACGTCTTTGTGGAGGACTGCGAGATGGGCAGTCCCAATCTGGTGCGGGCCGTTCGCTTGAAATCCAACTCGTCGCGGGGCGGTTTTTTGGAAAATCTGTTCGTCCGCAACCTTCGCGTTGGCCAGGTGAAAGAGGCAGTGGTGCGGATCAATTTGCAATACGACAAGGATCGTGGGACGCATTTTCCGACCGTACGCAACATCCGGCTTCAGAATATCACGTCGAAGAAAAGTAAGCGGCCGTTCTATCTTGTCGGGCTTCCGGAATCGAGAATCACCGGCGTGCTGGTCGAGAACTGCACATTCGAAAACGCATCGCAACCCAGCGTCTTCGAATATACGGATGACGTGCGATTGCAGAATTTCCGCCTGTTGCCACGTGGCGGTTTAGACGACGATTGATCGGAAGGAAACTTCGGCCGTAACCATGCAAGATATACAACAACGCTCGATCGGCTCGTATCGCTGGGTAATTTGTGCGCTCTTGTTTTTTGCGACGACGATCAATTACACCGACCGGGCCGTCCTAGGTGTCATGGAACCCGAATTGCGCTCTACGATTGGATGGAGCGGCGAGCAGTACGGCCTCATCAACTGCGCGTTCATGGTGGCCTATGCCATTGGCTCGCTTGGCGCCGGCTGGATGATGGATGCGATCGGCGTGCGATTGGGATTTACGATTTCGCTCGTCGTCTGGTCGCTGGTTGCCGCGGCTCACGCGCTGGCGCGGAACTCCTTGGAATTCGCGGCCGTGAGGTTCGCGCTTGGCATCGGCGAGGCGGGAAATTTTCCGGCGTCGATCAAAACGGTGGCTGAATGGTTCCCGAAAAAGGAAAGGGCCCTCGCTACGGGCATTTTCAACGCCGGTTCAAACGTCGGCGCGATTATGGCGCCGGCGGTGGTGCCGTTGATCGCACTGAGTTGGGGATGGAAAGCGGCGTTCATCGGCACTGGCGTCGCTGGACTCATTTGGGTGCTTTTCTGGTGGCCGATCTATCGTCGCCCTGAAGAAAGCTCGCGCCTTTCGTTGAGCGAGTTCGACTACATTCGCAGCGACCCCCCGGACCGTGTCACGAAGGTTCCCTGGCGGTCGCTGCTGCCATATCGCCAGACTTGGGCATTCGCGATTGCGAAGTTTCTCACCGACCCAGTTTGGTGGTTCTACCTGTTTTGGTTCTCTCCCTTTATGCACGATCGTTTCGGGATCGATTTGAAGACGATCGGTGCGCCGATGGTTACTGTTTACGTGCTTGCCACGTTCGGTTCGGTCGCGGGCGGCTGGCTGAGTTCGTGGCTCTTAAGAGCCGGTTGGTCGACGAACGCGGCACGTAAGACGACACTCCTTATTTGCGCCCTGTGTGTGGCGCCAGTGACGTTTGCGCCCCGGGTCAACGAACACCAGCTTTGGATCGCGGTGATGCTCGTCGGGCTGGCCGCCGCTGCCCATCAGGCGTTTTCCGCCAATCTCTTCACGCTTGCATCAGACATGTTTCCACGACCCGCGGTAGGCTCCGTTGTTGGCATCGGAACATTTGCGGGCGCCATCTGCGGCGCCGCCATGCAATTCCTCGCCGGGTACCTCAAAGATGTTACAGGAAACTACACGGTTATGTTCGTCATCGCGGGCTCGGCGTACATGCTCGCCTTGTTGATCTTCCACATTCTGGTTCCGCGGTTAGAACCTGTAGATATGGAATCCAGCGTGGCGACACCACAACCCGAAGTTGCCTGAGCGACAACTATATCGTTTTTGCACTTTTGGATTTCGCACATACACGTTGTGTCAATGACGATCGAATTTCTGGTAGCACGCCCGAGGATTCGGATTTAGCAATTCAACTACAGCCTTGCGAGATCAGCTCCTCCAATTATCATTTGTCACTGACCAGTAGGTTTCCAATGAATACCCCAAAGTTGTCTCCGATTACTGTGACATCGCTATTCGCCGTTGCCCTTTTGGTGACGGCAATCCAAGCCGCTCAGCCGGATATCACGGCCGCTTTGCCGGACATACCCGACGCCAAGTTTAATCTGACCGACTTTGGCGGCAGGGGCGATTCAACGTCGCTTAACACGGAAGCATTCAAAAAGGCGGTCGCGGCAATCGAAAAAGCCGGCGGCGGCCACCTCATCGTGCCTGCGGGAACATTCAAGACGTTATCGTTTTCTTTGACGAGCCACATGGACTTGCATCTTGAAGAGGGCGCCACCATTAAGGCTCCGAAGAACTTGGAGGAGTACGGAATTCCTGATCCCACTAAACCGCTGCCAGCTGAATTGCGCGTCGAGTATGACAAAAGCGGTGGCGACAGCGGCGTCGGTCGCGAAAAAATTGCCCCCCTCATTTCCGGGTCGCATCTGACGGACATCTCCATCACAGGTTCCGGCACCATCGACGGATCCGGCGAAATGTTTTGGACCTGGTCCGACAAGGCGGCTCGCCGCTTTCCGCCGGGTCGACGGGTCGTCCCCAGGCCCATGTTAATATCGCTGCGCAGCATCAAGCGGTTGCACGTCGAAGGCGTAACGCTAACCAATTCTCCCAGTTACCACTTGGTTCCGCGTGGCGACGATATCACGATTGAAAACATTCGCGTCGTTGCTCCCAGCGATGCCCCGAACACTGACGCCATTAACATTGGCGGCCATCGTATTGTCGTCCGAAACTGCCAGATCGACTCGGGCGACGACAACGTCGCGTTGCAAAGCGGATCTACCGACGTGCTCATCGAAAACCTCACGTGTTTGCACGGTCATGGAATCTCCATCGGCAGCTCGACCCAGAAAGGTTTGAGCAACGTGTTTGTTCGTCACTGCCGCTTCGACGGCACCGATAACGGGCTGCGGATCAAATCTTATCGTGGCCGAGGCGGCGAGGTGCACGACATCTGGTACTCTGATATCGTCATGAAAAACGTTCGGCGTCCCTTTGATATCAACATGCTGTACAACGGGAACGCCAATACGCCAACCGATGTGGGGCCGCGGCGTGCCAAGCCGGGACAAACAAAAGCCATTCCTAATTTTCACGACATCCACGTCACGAATCTCGACATCACTCACTCGCGCCTGGCGGGCAGAATCCTGGGCCTTCCCGAGCAGATGCCGCATCACATCACCTTTACGAACGTGAAGATTCAAGCCAAGCGCGGATTTTTAGTGCAAGATGCTAAGGACGTGGTCTTCAAAAATGTGCAGATCGATGCCGCTTCTGGCGCCCCGCTCGTATTGGACAACGCCACCGTCAACTGGAACGGAACGGTTAGAACCGGCAGCGAAGGTGGCTCACCGACTCCGTTTTATTGAAAAAGAGATGGATCGGCGTCGCTGAATAATTTCAATGGAAGCGGCCATTCGGAGCGAAAGACTTGCAATTGGCGTAAAGTCGATCTCTAACCGGCAACCGGCCGGACGCTTGCCAGCGATCAGCTTCCATTCAATTCGATAATGACTTGAAGTGGGTGCTTACAATTCGGCGCAACGCATCCGGGTGTATTCAGCACCGCGTGTACCTCGTTGTGCGTGCAATTGAGCATTCCTTTTACTGTCCTGAATTTCAACTTCCGGCTCGCAGTCCGCAAAATGTCGCAATAAAATGGACTGGGAACTGGGCTTTGTCTCAAAACGCAAAATGGGAACCGCCGGACCGCGATAGCAGCCGGTTTTCTCACAGAACCGAGGGCTGGCGCTCTGCGGCTGATCGTTTTGAGACAAGCCTATTATTTCGATTTTACGGAGGCAATTGCGCTGAAATTGAGTTCACATTCGCAATCCTCTGACATGTCGATCGGTAGAATAACCTGGGAGCAGCGGTGGCACCCGTTGCGCGAAGAATGGGTGATCATCGCGGCA
>DASZZA010000203.1:0-4386 GCA_035545135.1 Lacipirellulaceae bacterium
GGGCGATCTGGCAGGAATGGCGGAGCGTTATAGCGATCCGCGCGCGATACAAGGGGCGATGCTTTCCGGTGGCGCGGAACGTGGAAGAGGCGCGCCAGTTGCAGCGCAGCCGCCCATCGTCGAAACGGTCACCGTGACTCTGCCCAACGGAAAAACCGTACAAGGAAAGCTCGATAAAATCGACGATTTCCTTGTTTCGCTCACCGATTCTGACGGAAACCATCTCACGTATTCGCGCGACGGCGATGTGCCCAAAGTTGTCGTCAAGAACCCGGTGCAGCCGCACCTCGAAATGCTGCTAACACTCAAGGATGAAGATATCCACAATCTCACGGCTTATTTGGTGACCCTGAAATGATGAAGACAAAACATGTCCTGCTGGTGCTATCGCTGGTTTCTGTGGGTTTGGTCGCCGCGGCGCAAGGATTGGATCCCACGCTTCTGGCAAAACCGGCCATCGACTCGTGGCCGACGTACTCCGGAGACTACTCCGGCCGCCGTTTCAGTACCCTTACGCAAATCAACCAATCTAACGTTAAAGATCTCAGTCTTGCATGGGTGAATCAACTACCCGTTGGGATGGGCGAAACGGGAGCATTCTCTTTTGTGCGAGCCGGCGCACAGACTGTTCCCACCACCGTGGGCGGTGAAGCTGCAACTCCAGTTCCGGTCGGTGGAAACCTCCGTGTGTCGGGCGCGGAATTGCTCGTTAATGGTATCCTTTATGCTTCCGCTCCTGACAACGCCTGGGCGGTCGACGCTCGCGACGGCACGGTCCTCTGGCACTATTACTGGAAGACGAGAGGCGGCACGCATATCGGCAATCGCGGAATGGCCATGTACGGAGACTGGCTCTTTCTCGAGACGCCCGACGACTATCTTGTTTCCCTCGATGCCAAAACCGGTCATGAGCGCTGGCACAAAGTCATCTCTGACTTCGATGAGCAGTATTTTTCTACGATGGCGCCCGTGCTGATTGGCAATCACTTGATCGTCGGCACAGGTGATGACCTTGACGCTCCCGGCTTCATGGAGTCTGTCGATCCCGAGACAGGCGACGTTCAGTGGAAGTGGTACAGCGAACCTGTCGCAATGGGCGATCCTGGCTCAAATACATGGCCTAATCTGGACTCGATGCGCCATGGAGGCGCGGGAGTCTGGGTTCCTGGAACCTATGATCCAGATCTGCACCTTTATTACTTCGGAACGGCCAATCCGACACCGGCGTTTTCGAGCGTCACACGAGAGGGTAAGGATTTGTACACTTCCTGCCTCGTCGCTGTGAACGTGGATACAGGCAAGATGGCGTGGTACTTCCAATCGTCTCCAGAAGACACGCACGATTGGGATGCGGCGCAAACACCGGTCCTCGTCGATGGAACATTCAATGGGAAACCACGCAAGCTTCTGCTAAACGCCACTCGCAACGGCTACTTCTTCGTTCTTGATCGCGTAACTGGCGAACATTTGCTTACCGCGAAACTATCGCCGACTCTAAACTGGTCCAGCGGGCTAGACGAACGCGGTGAGCCGCTCCGGAACCCGGAAAAAGATGCGTCCCCCGGCGGAGTTCTCGTCTCTCCCAATTCTGACGGCGTCGTGAACTGGCAACCGCCAAGTTATGACCCTCAAACTGGTCTCTTTTACGTACAGACGACGCAGCCCTTTTCCGTCTTCTACCGAACCGAGCCGGACGTCAGGGCTATGCAAGGGCTCAACGGTGTGCAAGAGCAGCAGGTTGGATCTTTTGGCAGGTTTCTTACGGCGGTTGATTACAAAACAGGCAAGATCGTATGGAACCATCCACAGCTTTCCGCCGGTGGCGAGGGAGAAGCGGACACTGGCGTCACCACGACGGCTGGTCATTTGCTTTTCACTGATGATGCCGACGGCAATCTGGTCGCCTACGATCCCGCTACTGGCAAACCTCTGTGGCACACGCGCCTCGGCCAAGTCTCAAACGCAGTCGAAACATACATGCTGGACGGCCGCCAATATATTCTTGTCGCTTCGGGTGCCTCGCTGTACGCGTTCTGTTTAAACCCGTGAGTCTAGAACACTGATACGTCGACCAAGTATTAAAGGGCTAACAAGAACCGCTCCGGCCTCGCATAAGACCGGAGCGGTTTTCAATTCAGCCCGATTAGCCCTGCAGCTACGCCGCTATGCGAGGCAATCCTTCATATACTGCAGCATCTTCCCGACTTCCTGCACGCTGTTTGAACCTGCGGGCATTTTATATTCGAATTCCGCCACGGCAGGAATCGGCCACTGATTCTTTTTCAATAGCTGCATCGCCGCTTTGATCGGCGTATCGCCCTGGCCGTCCGGCATGATCGGACCATTGTTGCGTGTTCCGTCCTTCACATGCATGTGCGTGATGTTCGCGTGATTCGCTTCGATAAAGGGCACAGCGTCGAAGTTCGCACCCGTGAAGTGGCCGATATCGAGGTTAATTTTGAAATATTTAGACATCATCATTGCCTTTTGAAAACTCGCGGGCGTTGCGAACTGGTTGGGATCGGTGATGTTTGCATGTCCGTGAAATGCAATCGGATATTTGTGCTTTTCGACAAACGGCACAAGCTTCTGCGCCACATCCAACGTCGTCGACGTAGACATCACCACTGCCCCGAGCGCCTGCGCTTGTTCGAAGCACTTGTCGATCTCTTGCGGAGTAAAATCGTCTCCCAATCCGTTCATGCAGTAGGCATATACCACGATCCCCGCGTCGTCGAACTTCTTCTTGACGTCCTCAAAATGGCTAATGGGCGTCAACAGCCTCCATTCCCGCAGTTCATCGCGAGCTTTCAGTGCTTCGGGCGTCATCCCACGCCCCGGCCCTCTTCCCTGGCCACGAGCGCCTGCGGCGCCGCGTGCACCCGTCCCTGCGGCCGACGCGCCGCCTGAAGCATTCGCGGCTGCGATTGCAGCCATGCGAGCAGCTCTCGCAGCCGCTTGCTGCATTTGATATTCGGTCACCGGCTCCACGTGATTGCTCATCAACTCGATCAGCCCAACGCCGCACCCCTGACAATTCTCAATTACATTGTCGACATGATCTTGCCCAAGCACATTTGGCATGTCATTGAAACTATAAGTGATAGCGCCAAGCCTTACGCCCTCAACGTCCGAATTAATCCGCCGCAGCATCATTGCGAGCGGCAGGCTCGCGCCTAGAATTTGGCCAAACTCTCGTCTCGTGTACATGCCTTCTCCTTTGTGTTCTCGCTCGCGGGACTTCTGGTGCTGCGCAACGGCGCCTCGCAACGCCGGTAGTGGAAAGCGAAATTACATTTTCATTTCGCAAAAATCAAGCGCTTTCGCTACAGCCACTAAAGATGGTGCGAATAGATTTATTGAATTGGACATGCATCGGCCGGCGTGCGATTTTTCGAACCGTGGTTTTGGAAGCGCCGACAAGAGGACTGCCCATGCGTGCAGCAATGCTCGGCTAGGACTGTCAGTGCTTTCATAGAGTGAAAGTTAAAACTCATTGACACTGGTTGCGACGCGTGCTAAAAACCCGCCGCCAGTAGTGAAACTTTGCTCAGTGCTTCGCATCCGCCGCTCCGCCTCCGCGTTCGGCGGATTATTGTGGCTTGGACTCAGCTTCAGGGTGGGGCCGGCCATTTCGAGATCATAAAAAGGGGCGTGCCATGACTTCTTTTCAGAAGTGTATACGTGTACTTTGCTTCGCGCTCAGCCTTGTTTTCCTTGCCATCACCGGAGTCCGCGCGCAGGAGACTGCCGACATCGTCGGCACAGTAACGGACGCCAGCGGTGCCGTTCTGCCCGGTGCAACGATTACCCTCACCAACACTGGTACGAGCGTCTCGCGGACCACGCAGACGTCAGGCACTGGCGACTACATCTTCAACCTTTTGCAAGTCGGCACTTACAGCGTAAAGGTTGAAATGAAGGGCTTCAAAACCTTCACCGCACCCGGCATCGCAATAGCCGCCGGTGATCGTGCGCGTGTCGACGCCAAGATGGCCGTCGGTGATGTGACCCAGACGGTCGAGGTGTCCGGTTCGGTTGCTCCTGCCCTTCAGACGGACACTTCCACAATCGGATCGCTCGTTCCTTCAGAGAGCGTCGAAGATCTACCCCTCAACCAACGCAACATTATAAAGCTCGTACAGCTCACCGCGGGCGCAACCGAGGGGCAGTCAAACTCGATCGCCGCCGGCAACCGTCCCGATGATCGCCGGATGACATCCGCTGTTTCCATCAACGGCCAAGACGACTCTACGAATCAGAACATGATTGACGGGTTCGATAACAACACGCGTATCATCGGGTCAATCGGCGTGCGTCCCTCGATCGACGCGATTCAGGAAGTAAACATCTCCACGAATAAGTACGACTCTTCGGTGGACCGCA
>DASZZA010000204.1:0-12579 GCA_035545135.1 Lacipirellulaceae bacterium
CTGTTCCTCCAACCCAAGCTGGGTCGGCTATATGTACGTCAATTGCCGGCGATGACTTGCCAGGCCGACTTGAGCGATTCTGGCAGGCCGTAAATGTCCATCATGGTAATGAGAATCGCACTTGCCCAACCGACGACAAGCAGGAACTTACCACTCGTCCATTCGCCCATGTACTTGCGCGAGCTTGTGAAGTGAAGCAGCGGAAACATGGCGAAGGGAAGCTGGAGGGCAAGGATGACCTGACTTAGGGTGAGTAGATCGTTGACGCTGCTTTCGCCACGGATACCAATGATAAGGACTGCCGGCAGGATCGCCAAGCTGCGCGTGACGAGCCGGCGAACCCAGGGCGACAGCTTCCAGTGCATGAATCCTTCCATGACGACCTGGCCGGCAAGTGTGCCGGTAATCGTGCTGCTTTGCCCGCTGGCGAGCAAAGCGACGGCGAAGAGCGTGCTGGCGGCCGCGGTGTTCAGCAATGGGGCCAATGTAAGGTAGGCAATGCGAATCCAGTCGCTATCGGCGCCGAAGGTGATGACCTCGCCGTCCGCGGCTGTCACACTTTGTTTGCCGAAAAACACGACCGCGGCGAGAACAAGGATGGCCGCGTTGATGAGGAATGCAATGAACAGCGAAATGGTCGTGTCGATAGTGTTGTAGAAAATGGCGCCACGGATCGAGCGAGTATTCTTTTGCAACTTGCGGCTTTGCACGAGTGCCGAATGCAGGTACAAATTGTGCGGCATTACGGTCGCGCCGATAATTCCGATGGCCAGGTAGGCCGTACCGGCACCACGGAGCGAGGGCGAAATAAGCGCGCGGCCCATTTCGCGAAAATTGGGAATTGTTTGCGGGAGAACGAATAACTCAATGAAGTAACATGTGCCGATCGTGACCACGAGCACGAGAACGACGGCCTCGATCGTGCGGATGCCGTATCGCTGGAGGGCGAGCAGGAGGAAGACATCGGTCGCGGTGATGAGGACGGACCAAAAGAGTGGGATGTGAAATAGAAGATTCAGCGCGACGGCGCTGCCGAGAACTTCGGCCAGGTCGCACGCGCCAATGGCCAGTTCGCAGAGCAGCCAGTTGGGCCAACGGGACCAGCGCGGAAACCAGTCGCGGCAAGCTTGCGCTAAGTCTTTGCCGGTAACGATTCCCAAGCGGGCGGAGAGGACTTGCAGAAAGACGGCCATGATGCTGGCCATGGCAACGACCCACAGCAGCTCGTATTTATGTTGTGCGCCGGCGGCGAGGTCGGTGCCCCAATTGCCGGGATCCATATAACCGACGCTGACGAGCAAGGCGGGTCCGACGTACGCCCGCCAGTTGCGCCAGAACTGCGCCGGGCTTTCCGGCACATTGACGGAACTATGGATGCCCTCGAGCGAAAGATGGGGCGTGTGTGAGGGCAGTTCGTTGGTGGAGTTACCGGAAGTGCCGGCGGCGTGAAGTCGATTGTCGGAGTATGGCTTGTGCATTGCGACAGCATTTCACAATGTCAGGCGACCGGGTCGGTAATCGAGGCAGTTCCAACGCAAGTTTTAGCAGTGCCTGTACTTAGGCAGAATGCGAAGGGCGTTCCATTTTCAGTTTGCGAATAAGCGGTTTTGGCCACCGGGCGACTTTTTGACTAATCAAAATCTAGGCCAATTTGAGCTGTAGTGTCAAGATCGCTGAAATCGCCCGGATGAGAAAACTCAAGCCCGTCGCGGGAGCGTTTTGATCGGAAGACCAAGGGGACGAAATTGGTTGTGATAGTTGGGCGCAGGCGCGTAGAAGCGAAGACGCGAGCGGCAGGCAAGGTTAGAGCGGCATGTCGTCGTTTCGAGTGGGAATAAGTCATTTGTGGCGGGGTTACCAGGTGCGCGGGCGTATGGCGTTAATTTGACGGTCCATACGCCACGCGGTACAGTTAGGAGGTCGGTAACGGGGCATTTCTCCGCTGTCATTGGCGTGGCGGTGCGATGAACGTCAGCTACTTCAAGCGCTACCGAATGGAGTTCGATTTGCGATCTTACGGGTCGCTCCCGGTATTCGTGCCTCAGGGGTACCGATTGCTGGCATGGCAGCCCGGTTTAATCGGCGAACATGCGGAAGCGAAATATATGAGCTTTCGCAATGAAATCGACGCGGATGTATTCGAGTGCCTTGCCGAATTGGACGGCTGCAAGCGGCTGATGCAAGAGATCAGCATGAAGGACGGATTCTTGCCGGAAGCGACCTGGCTGGCTGTGTATGTGGGCGGCCGCGAGGTGGAGTACTGCGGCACAATCCAAGGAATACGAGCAACGCACAAATACGGGGCGGTTCAAAACGTGGGTGTCACGCCGGCGCATCGCGGTCGCGGGATTGGTTCGGCGTTGATCTTTGCGGCGCTGAACGGGTTTCAACAGGTTGGGCTGCCGCGGGTGTATCTCGAAGTGACGGCGCAAAACGAAGGAGCGGTGCGGCTATACAGGCGGTTGGGATTTCGCCGCACGAAAACGCTGTTCAAGGCGGTCGAGCTGGCGTATTCTTGATGCAGGTGCAGGTTCAATCAAGGAAGATACCAGCGACAATTAGCGTCGGCAGTCACGCCGAATGCACCGCCAAGGACCGATGTCGTGAGGGCGGTAGATTTGGCGTGGCGTTCGGCGCTAAATTTGTTTCGCGTGCGTAAGCCGTGACCGAATAAGAAATTAGAACTTCTAACAAAAATGGCTTCGGAGAGAGGGACAGTCCCATTTTGCTCCGAAGACTCCGCAAAATTGGGACAGTCCCCGGCCATTTTGTTAGAAGCTCTTAGAACAAACCGATTCCAAGACACCCTCACCGCGGCCCTCTCCCGGCGGGAGAGGGAGCTTTGTTTGAGCACCAATGGTGAAATGGCGGAAATACTATCGCATAAACTAGACAACGGTATGGTGCTCATCGGCGAGCCGACGCAGGCCGTGGAGTCAGCGGCGTTTACGTTTTTGGCGCCGGCCGGATGCTGCTACGATCCGCCGGGGCGCGCCGGGTTGGCGGCGCTGACGGGCGAGATGATGCTGCGAGGCGCGGGGCCACGCGACAGCCGAGCGTGGATCTCGGACCTGGAAAACCTGGGGGTCGAACGGGGCGAATCGGTGGGCGTCGCCCAGTCGACGTATCACGGCGCAACGCTGCGGGACAACCTGTATGCGGCGATTGGCTTATTCGCGGACATGCTGCGGCGGCCGCATCTGCCGGCCGATCAACTCGAGGCTGGGCGAAGCACCTGTCTGCAGGAATTGCGCGCGATTGACGACGAGCCGAGCCATAAACTTATGATCGAGTTGCGTCGGCGAGAATATCCTGACCCGTGGGGACGGTCTAGTCATGGCGAAGAAGCGTCGCTGCGGGCGACGACGATTGAGGATGTTCGCCAATTCCATGGGCAGCAGTACCGGCCGGGCAATACGATCCTGGCGGTGGCGGGAAATTTTGATTGGCGGCGCCTGTGCGACGAAGTCGAGCAATTGTTCGGCGACTGGGAAGCGCTCGACGTGGCGGAGCCGTCGGCTCGCGACGGCCGGCCGCCGGGGCACCACATTCCGTTTCCATCGAACCAGTCGCACGTCGGCATTGCGTATCCGACGATACCGTACAAGCATCCGGATTACTTTCAGGCGTGGGCTTCCGTGGGAGTGTTGTCGAGCGGTTCGAGCTCGCGGCTCTTTACGGAGGTGCGTGAGCGACGCGGGCTGTGTTACACCGTCTACGCGTCGCTGCATACGCAGCGCGATCGGGCGAGCGTGCTTTGCTATGCCGGCACGACGGCTGAGCGGGCGCAGGAGACGCTGGACGTGACGGTTGCGGAACTACGTCGGTTGGAGCGTGGGATCGAACAAAGTGAGCTCGACCGCCTCAAGGCACGAATCAAAAGTTCGCTGATCATGCAGCAGGAATCGACTTCTTCTCGCAGCGGCGCGCTGGCCCGCGATTGGTACCACTTGGGGCGGGCGCGAACGCTCGACGAAGTGGGCGCGCTCGTGGATGCACTATCGGCGGAAACGATCAACGCTTTCTTGGAACAGAATCCGCCACGCGATTTGTTGGTGGTGACGCTGGGGCCTGAGCCCTTGGAGATGCCGGATGGAGTTTCGACATAAACGCCTGAACAACGGGCTCGATATCATCGCCGAAACGAATGACGACGCGTATTCGATGAGCGTGGCGTTTATCGTGCGCACGGGATCGCGCGATGAAATGGACGATGTGGCGGGCGTGAGTCATTTTCTGGAGCATATGTGCTTCAAGGGCACGCCGCGGCGGAGTGCCGATGATGTGAATCGCGAGTTCGACGAAATCGGAGCGCACTACAACGCGTTTACGAGCGAAGAGTGTACGGCGTATTACGCGGCGGTGCTCCCGGAATATCAGGAGGCGAGCGTCGACATTTTGGCCGATATTTTGCGGCCGAGCCTGCGTCCGGAAGATTTCGATATGGAGAAGAAGGTCATCCTGGAGGAAATCCAGATGTATTTGGATCAACCGCCGTTCGGGATGGACGATCGCATCAAGCAATTGCACATGGGGCATCACCCCTTGGCTAAAAGCGTTCTGGGCACATCGAAGAGCGTTGGCGATCTGACGCCCAAGCAGATGCGCGACTACTTTGAATTGCGGTACGGGGCGGATAATGTTTTCGTGGCGGCGGCGGGCAAGGTGGATTTCGATGCGCTCGTGGAGCAGGTCTCGCAGCGATGCGCTGGCTGGAAATCGCACGGCGCTCGGCGTGAGATTCCGCGGGCAACATCGAAAGCACATTTCGAAGTGGTTCATCGGCCGACTGCGACGCAGCAATATGTGCTGCAGCTGGCCGACGCGCCGGCGTCGGAGGACGCCGATCGCTACGCTGCCAAGCTGCTTGCTACGATCGTGGGGGACGATTCGGGCAGCCGGATGTATTGGGAATTGACGGATCCCGGATTGGCCGAATCGGCCACGCTGGGTCACTACGAGTACTTGGGCGCGGGAATGTTTTATACCTGGCTGGCGTGCGAGCCGGAGATGGTCGAGGAGAACCTCAAACGGCTTAGCGGCATTTATCGGCAAGTGGAACTGGACGGAGTGACGGACGAGGAGCTGCGGCAAGCAAAGAATAAAGTGAAGGCGCGCGTCGTATTGGGGAGCGAGCGGCCGCAGAACCGGCTCTTTAATGTGGGCGGCAATTGGTTGCAGCGCCACGGGTATCGCACGGTTGCGGATGACCTGGCGGCGCTGGACGAAGTCAGCGCGGAAGCGGTAATGGGCGTGCTGCAGCGGTTTCCGTTTTCACGATGCACGACGATCACAGTCGGCCCGCGACAGGATGTGCGGGCACCGGAATGAAGTTCACGCGGGAGGGTGGAGCATTTCTGAGCTGCGGCTCGGCGGGAGCCTCGCTCTCGCCCGGACGATCTATTGCGGGACAGCCAATACGTCGAAGTGCTTTTGTCGGGTCATGTCGCGGCGTTCTAGTGTGTCGCCGAGTGGTTGGGCGTCGTCGCGGTATCGGTGGATGCGGTCTCCGTTGTTGGTCAACAAGTCGAACAGGGCGTACCGCTCGGCGGCGACGAGCTTGCGGTACACTTCCGTGCGGACGACGGGCCGCCGGTAGCACAAAATCGGCAAGATCGTAGCGAGAATCGCGCGGTCGTAGCCTTCGGCATCAACTTTGATGTACGACAGTTTTGGTAGCCAATCGGTGAATTCGGCCTGCAGCATGATGAGCAGGTTGCGACCCTCGACCGTGAGGGCATGCTTTCGACGGTAGATGGGCCAGCGCTGTTGCGAGCGAAAGCCGCCGTTGCAGAATGCGGCGTCACTGTAATGGAAGACGAAGTTGCCGTCGCGCTCGGTGGCCGCGCAACAGCGTGGAACGATGTTGGTCTTTTCGCGATTGAGCGCCGCGTTGGCGGTCAGGACTTTGAACACGTGGGGGTTGGGTTCGAGGGCCAGTGTGCAACCGGTGGGCCCGGTGGCCAGCGCCATGGGGACAGTCGTATCGCCGCTGTGCGCGCCGATATCGAGCACGAAGTCGCCCGGTGAAACGAACTGCCGCACGGCATCGACCGCCGATTGGGTCATACGCTTGGGCATATCGTACGGATGCAACCACTGGGCGTATTCGACCAAGCCGTCGTGCGGGAGGTGGAAGTGGCGGACCTCGTAACCGAAATCGGCGAAGCGAACTCGCTGGCGTGGATGGAGGAGTCGGTGGAGGGACATTTCGGTGGGATTCCGTGGAGGTGGAACTCGACCTAAACCGCAAGCGATTGGCGAGGCGTATTGGAAACGGGTGGCGTTTTTTCGCGACGGGAGGATAGCAAGAAATATCGCGCAGTGCAGCGCCGAAACCGGTTCGGCAACGTATGATGCATTCATGAAGAATCAAGAGATTCTTGGGGTCATCGTGGTCGATCACGGCTCGCATCGCGAGGAGAGCAACGCGATGCTGACAGACGTGGTGTGCGATTTCGCGCGGGCGACGGGCATGCCGATTGTCGAGCCGGCACACATGGAATTGGCCGAGCCTTCGATCGCGACGGCGTTCGCTCGATGCGTGAAGCGCGGGGCGACGACGGTGGTGGTATTTCCATACTTTTTGTTGCCGGGGCGGCATTGGAACGATGACATCCCGCGATTAGTCGCGGAGGCGGCGCAAAATTACCCGGGCGTTCGGTACCTCGTGACTGCCCCGTTTGGGCTGCATCCACTGATGTCAGAAGTGATGCGGCAGCGGATTGACCACTGCCTGTCGCACACGCGCGGCGATGCGGATGCTTGCGATGTGTGTGCTGGCACCGATCGGTGCGAGCTACGCGAGGCTTCGCGTTGAGTTGCGCCATTGGTGCGGTCGATACAAATTGAATGCCGGCCTGGCATTTCTGCGGACCCAGCGACCGATGAGGGCCGCTCAATGGGTAGCGTGATCCCAGGGTGCGCGGCCGAGCCGCGACCCTGTGCTGCGGAGTTGAACCGCTTCGCCGCAATTGACCACTCGGCTTTCCAAGGAAGGAAACCAGGATGAAACGCTGTCTGCCCACTACTGCTCTGTTTTTCTCGGCGGCGCTGACCGCTATGCTGGTCCAACGCGTGCGAGCCGGCGAGCCGGTCGTGCCCGGAACGGGCGAGTTTCTGAAGGACTGCTGCGACGATTTTGAAGACGCGGATTGGAAGTACTATTACAATTTCCCCAAGAGCAGTCATGAGCAGGACGAGAATCAGCGTCCGCCGGGGGGATTTTCGAACAACAAGCTGTGGCACGAGGGCGGAAAGCGCGGGACGCCGGACGTGGTGAAACGCATTGCGACACCGCCGGGCGGCCTGGCCGGCAGCAAAGGCGCGCTCTTGATTGCGACCGAGCATTCGGGAATTCCCGGCACGTACAGCAATCAGCAGCAGCAAGATGATTTGCTGATGATGTTCAACCGCCGGTTGGGACGCAGCATCCCGATGTCGTGGCAGCCGAGTTGCACGGTGCGGGTGTATCTGCCGCCGTGGGAAGATTGGGAGAAGCGCAACGGTCCGTCGTTTGGGATGCGCTGCGACTGCATGGGACGCGAACCAGATGGGAGCATGGAAGCGTACTGGCCTGGCATGTTCATTCTGCGCAACGAACATAAGGACAAGGACGGCAAGATCGTCCAAGCAGCGAAGATTACGATTCGGGGCGACGGATACGGTCGCGATGTGCGGAGCCTCGATATCGACGAGCCGGGCTGGTGGACGTTCGGCATTTCATTCTCCGATGACGGACAGATTCATTACTACGCCCACAAGGGCGTTGCGGAGCTTACGGAGAAAGACCATTTGATGTCGAGCTTTCCGTACGGAGAGCGGTGCACGTCGTTCAATAACTTTTTCTTCAACGTGGCGAATTGGGACAACGGGCATACGTGGAGCACACCGTGGGTGATCGACGACCCGAAGGTGTACGTAATTCCGCCATTTGGTCAGCAGGTGGCGCAGCTGTATCGCGTGCGAAGGCAGCCGCAGCAGCAGATGACGAGGGGGCGCTCGCGCCAGCAGGGCTCGAACAACTCGGCGTCGCGGTCGAATTACTATTCGAACGGGCAAATGCAACGGTAAGAGCCTATCCCGGAACCCTCTCGCTCTGGCAGAGGGCAGGCGAGAGCGCCTTACACGGCGGCCAATCGCCCTCACCCCGCCCCTCTCCCAGTGCGAGAGGGGGATGAACTCGGCGGCTCGCCACAACGCATGCGAAGCAACCCGACCGCGATGGTGATGCGGAAGCTGCGGCGGCGAAGGCATCGCAAATCGGTAGTCGATTCGGCGTGGCCGCCGGTGCTAAACGGGCGGTAGAATGCGGCGATGGCCGCTGCGAGATGGGAGTTTTGGATCGACGTAGGTGGGACGTTCACCGATTGTCTGGCCAAGGCGCCCGATGGTTCGCTGCGGCGGCACAAGCTGCTCAGCTCCGGTGTGACGAAGGGGCGCGTGGGCAGCGGTTCATCGCAGCATGCGATTGTTGATGCGGCGCGATGCGATGATCCGGCCGATTTCTGGACCGGCTGGCAACTATCGATTGTTGGCGCGAATGGCAGGGAGCTTGATCGGGCGACTATAACTGGTTTCGATCGGGCCGGCTGCCGGTTGGCGCTTCGCGGGTTGGCGTCCGCACCGCCGTTGAACGCAGCGTACGAGCTTCGCTGTGATGCGGATGCACCTGTCGTCGCCATACGGTATATCTTATCGCTGCCACTGGCAAAGCCAGTGCCACCCGTCGTTATGCGATTGGGGACCACGCGCGGCACGAATGCACTACTGACACGGACCGGCGCGCGGACGGCGCTCGTTACTACGCGCGGGTTTGGCGACGTGTTGGAGATTGGCTACCAGGCTCGGCCGCGGTTATTTGATCTGACGGTGCGCAAGCCGCCCGCGCTGACGGCGGCGGCGATCGAAATTGACGAGCGCATGACGCATGACGGCAAGGTGCTCGTATCGCCGAGCGAAGCGGAGGTGCGGCAGCAATTTCAATCGCTATTGGATGCGGGCATCGAATCGCTGGCGGTGTGCTTGATTCACGCGGACCGATATGGCGAGCACGAGGAGCTTATCGGGCGAGTGGCAAGTGAGGTGGGATTCGCTGAAGTTAGCTTGTCGAATGTTGTCGCGCCGCTGCCCAAGTTTGTAGCGCGAGCGGACACGACGGTTGTGGATGCGTATTTGAATCCGGTGCTACGCGATTACGTATCACGGCTACGGGCGGCGTTGCCGGGGAGTGCGATACGAATTCTAACATCGGCGGGCGGATTGGTGGGGGCCGAATATTTTTCCGGGAAGGACAGCATCCTTTCCGGTCCGGCGGGGGGCGTCGTTGGGTTTTCGCGCGTGGCGGCGGCAGCCGGGTTTTCGCGCGCGATCGGTTTCGACATGGGCGGAACGAGCACCGACGTGTCGCGGTTCGATGGCCGATTCGATTTGGAATATGAAACGCAGAAGGCGGGGGTGCGGCTCGTGGCGCCGACGATGGCGATCGAGACGGTGGCGGCGGGGGGCGGTTCGATTTGCCGGTTCGATGGAGCGAAGCTTATCGTCGGGCCGGAGAGTGCGGGTGCGGAACCGGGGCCGGCGTGTTATGGGCGCGGTGGGCCACTAACGGTGACGGATGTGAATTTGTTTCTGGGGCGGATCGTGGCGGAGCGATTTCCGTTTCCGCTGGATCGGGAGGCAACGCGGCGGCGGTTGAGAGAACTGGCCGCTGAGGTGACACCGTTACCCGCGGCCAGTCCGTCCAGCGGGCGGTATTCGTTGGAGGAGTTAGCGGAGGGGCTGTTGAGGATTGCGAACGCGAATATGGCGGCGGCGATTCGCAGCGTGACGGTGTCGAAGGGGGCAGATCCGACCCATTATGTGCTGGTGGCGTTTGGCGGCGCGGCGCCGCAACATGCGTGTGCGGTGGCGCGCGAGTTGGGTATTCGGAAGGTGCTTAATCATCCGGAGGCGGGCGTGCTGAGCGCACTGGGCATCGGGTTGGCGGATGTGGCGCGGCATCGATCGTACGGCATCGAACGAGCGCTGGACGAAAGATCGCTCGCGTTTGCGCGGCAGCAGCTCGATGTGATGGAGCGCGCCGCGGTGGAGGAAGTTCGCAGTGAAGGAGTCGGCCGCATTGTGGCTACGCGTTCGCTCGATGTGCGCTATCGGGGCGTTGAGAGCTCTCTCACGATTGCGTGGCCGGAGGATGACGACTTTGGCGCGGCGTTCGCGGCGGCGCACCGGCAGCGGTATGGTTATACGCATGATGGTCGGGCGCTGGAGATTGTGGCGGCGCACGTAGAAGTGGTTGGCCGCGCGGGAGATGAATTGCCGCGGAGCAAGCGCATGGCACGTCGAATGGCGGCAACCAATCGATCAACCGTCGCGTTCATCGATGGCGAGCGGCGAAATGTACCAGATTATGAGCGCGGCGAACTGCGCGCTGGCGATCGCATCGTGGGACCCGCGATTGTGACGGAGGAGATTTCGACGACGGTGATCGATTCAAGTTGGGAAGCGGAAGTGCTTTCGCAGGGAGAGTTGTTGCTGACGGATACGGCGGTTGCACCGATAGCCGGCGAGCTACGCTCGCCGGAGACCGGACTGCGAAGCAGTCCGCCTAAACAAACGGCTGACCCCGTGTTTTTGGAGATTTTCAACAATCATCTGGCGAGCATTGCCGAGCAGATGGGGATTACGTTACGGAACACGGCGAGCAGCGTGAATGTGAAGGAACGGCTCGATTTTAGTTGTGCGATTTTTACGGCGGACGGTTGGCTCGTGGCCAATGCGCCGCACGTGCCGGTGCATCTTGGTGCGATGGAGGAAACGGTCCGACAGACGATTGAGGCCAATCCGAATTTGCAACCGGGCGATGTAATCGCGACGAATGACCCGTATTCCGGCGGATCGCACTTGCCGGATGTGACGGTGATTACACCGGTGTTTGGCGGCCCCTCCCCGAGCCCGTCCCCATGTGCCGGGGAGGGGCAGCGAATGGAGTTGCGGTTCTTCACGGCGAGTCGTGCCCATCATGCGGAGATTGGCGGTGTTGCACCGGGTTCGATGCCGCCGTTGTCGAAGAATTTGGCAGAGGAAGGCGTTCTTATCCGTAATCTAAAAATCGTGGCAGCGGGCGAGTCGCGGTTTGACCAACTTCGCGAGTTGCTGCTTGCTGGTCCGTATCCGACGCGCGATGTGGAAGCGAATTTGGCAGATGTTGCGGCGCAGGTGGCGGCGAACCGGCAGGGGGCGAGCGATTTGCTAGCGCTGTCGGAAAGATATGGTTGGCCGGTCGCGCAGCGATACATGGAGTTTGTGCAAGACGCGGCGGAGCGGAAGGTACGGACCGCACTTGCGAGATTTCGGGCGGGGACGCGCTCGTTTACCGATTATCTCGAAACGGCGGATGGAACATCTGTGCCGGTGTGTGTGCGGCTTACGATACGCAGGCCTTCCCCAGAAAACGGGGAGGGGAATTTGGGCGCGGCGACGATTGATTTCACGGGGACGGGCTCGGTGGTGGCGGGAAATCTCAATGCGAATCGGGCGATTGTAACGGCCGCGGCGATCTATGTGTTGCGCGTGTTGGTGGACGAGGATATTCCAATGAATCACGGCGTGCTGCGGCCGATTGAAATTGTGCTGCCGACCTGCCTGCTTAATCCGGAGCCGGGCGCAACGCCCGAAACGACACCGGCGGTAGCAGGTGGGAATGTGGAGACATCGCAACGGATTGTCGACGTGCTGCTAGGCGCGTTGGGAGTGGCGGGGTCGAGCCAGGGAACGATGAATAACGTGCTGTTTGGAGACAACACGTTTGGATATTACGAAACAATTTGTGGCGGCAGCGGGGCGACGGCCGACGGACCCGGCGCGAGCGCCGTGCAGGTTCATATGACGAATACACGGTTGACTGACCCTGAAATATTGGAGCGGCGCTATCCGGTGCGGGTGCGTGAGTTTTCGATTCGCCGCGGTTCGGGCGGCGCTGGGCGACATCGGGGCGGCGACGGCGCGGTGCGACGGCTGGAGTTCTTGCGGCCGCTTACGCTGTCGTTGCTGACGGAGCGGCGCGGTCCTCATCCGCCGTACGGAATGGCGGGCGGAAAGGCGGGGGCAATCGGCGTGAACCGATTGGTCCGCGCGAATGGCGACGTGATGGAATTGAAGGGAATCGCGCAGTTGCATGTGGGGCCGGGCGATATACTGGTCATTGAAACGCCGGGTGGCGGCGGATATGGCCAGTAACCCGTGACTAGCGTCGGCGGCCACACCGATATCCGGACATTGCGGCTGCCTCTGCCGTGGCAAATTTGTCCTGGCGGACGACGCTGAATGCGACCGAAAACGTTACGAGTGGGCAATGATACGACGTGAGCTGAAACTAACGGACGGCGCGGCGAACTGGCTGCTGGTGTCGCAGGTGGAGCATGCGCATGTGAGCGGTGAGCTGGTGCGTTATTGGAGAGACGCATTTTCATCCGACGTGGTTGAGGCGACATGGCATCACGACGATGGTTGGGCGACATGGGAGGTGGAGCCGAAGTTGAATCCCGAAGTTGGCGGCCCGTTTTCGTTTTTGGAAATGCC
>DASZZA010000205.1:0-1919 GCA_035545135.1 Lacipirellulaceae bacterium
TAATTGCACATGCTATCAAGCAACATCATAGCTGCGTTCGATTGGTCGTCGACGCTTGGAACAGTTGGCGTTGTACTCAAGGTCGCGATCGGCTTGGGCGCGGTGATATTCGTGCACGAGTTGGGGCATTTCCTGGTGGCGAAGCTGTGTGGTGTCAAAATCGAAAAGTTCATGATCGGTTTCGACATCGGCGGCTACAAGCTGAGTTGGCGCCGCGGTGAGACGGTCTATGGCATCGGCATCCTGCCGTTGGGCGGCTACGTGAAGATGCTCGGCCAGGATGATGACCCGGCCCATATTGCCGAGCAGATGAAAAAGTCGCAGGTCGAAGCGCATGCCGCCGACGCAGTGCCCATCCAGGGACCGGATGGCGCAACCTACTACGTCGACCGCCGCAGCTATCTGGCCAAAAGCGTGCCGCAGCGGATGGCGATTATCTCGGCCGGCGTCGTGATGAATATCATTTTCGCGTTCATTTTTGCCGTGGTCGCATATGGCATGGGCGTGCCGTACATGCCGTCGATCGTTTCCGAGACGACGCCGGGAGGACCGGCATGGCAGGCGGGGCTGAAACCTGGCGACGAGATCGTTCAGCTTGGCAAATACCATGATCCGACGTTCATGCAGCTTATGGGCGGTGTGACGTTAGGCGACATGGAACACGGAATTCCGGTCACTGTGCGGCGCGCGTCCAACGGCGAGCTGGAACATATTCAACTCAAGCCGCGGCAAAGGGAAGGCCATGTTGCCATGATTGGCGTGATGAGTCCCGTATCCCTCACGTTATTAGAGGAGATGCCAGTAAACGAAAACTCACCCGCGGCACAGGCGAAACTTGTCGAGTCGTCAGCTGGGTCCACTAACGGCGATGACGCGCATTTGCAGGGCGGTGACAAGATCGTCCAGGTCGGAGAGAAGCCAGTATCAGCATACCGCGAGTTTGCGGCCGAGTTGGCCCAACGACCCGATAAGCGGCTGACGATTATCGTCGAGCGGCCGGCTGGCCATGCGAAGCATGGAAGTGCGGCGAAAGCAGGCGCGGCGTCCCAAAAGCGACTGACATTCGAAGTTCCCGCCGCGCATTTGCGCGATTTCGGGTTGGTTATGAAAATCGGTCCCATCACGGCGATTCGGCTCCATTCGCCGGCCGAGGCCGCTGGGCTGAAGGTGGGTGACCGCATTGAGACAGTGGACGGCAAACCGGCGGGCGCAGGCAACTGGACACCCGATACGTTGCCAGACTTGTTGCGCCAAGCGGCCACCGAACATCGCGAAGTCGAGCTCGGAGTTGAGCGCGTGAAAGACCAAAGCGGCGAAGGTAAGCTCGTCCATGTTCGCGTGACTCCACGGTTGCCAACGATGTATTACACTGATCTTCCACTCGGTATGCCACAGGGGGCCGAGGCGCTGGGTATCGCCTACGACGTAACCAATGAAGTGCAGGCGGTGGTATCCGGAGGCCCGGCAGCCGACAGCGGGATCAAGCCGGGGGATAGGCTGGCGACGGCGCGAATCGTTTATCCGCAAGATAAGAACGGAAAGGCGTTGCCACCCGCGGAGGTGAAGCTCGACGGCGACGCGCAGAACTGGCCGGCGCTCGTCCAGTCGATTCAATACGTGCCGCCGGAAACGTTTGTGAAGCTTACGGTCAGTGCCCCAGGCGATAAGACTTCGCGCGAGGTGAAAATCGTGCCGGGGGCGGTCGAAGCGGCGTTCTTCCCACCGCGCGGATTCATCTTTCAACCGATCAAGCGGATTCGTAAAGCGGCGACGTTCGCCGAACAAATTCGATACGGTTGGGACGAAACCGCCGATTCGCTGACGATGGTAGTTCGCTTTCTCAAAAAACTGGGTACACAGCAGGTGCCACTCTCGGCGCTCGGCGGGCCAGTGACGATTGCCAAAGCGGCAGGTCATTC
>DASZZA010000206.1:0-2211 GCA_035545135.1 Lacipirellulaceae bacterium
TTCGGCTGTCCTGTTCCGGCAGGATGCTGACTGGCAGCCGAACATGCGAAGTCGCGAGCAGTTCGGGCGACAGGAGTGAAGCCTCGCGGCGGCGCTCGGTCGCCGCGGCGGCATGCCGACCACCAATCCAAGGAGGGAACGGATGGTCCGACTGACGGCGGCGGCAATTGCCATTCTGGTTTCGTTCGTTGGCTCTATGGCCAACGCCCAGCAAATCCTCATGCTGGACTTCTGGTCGCCCCAATGCGGGCCTTGCATGCAAATGAAACCGTTGATGCACAGCTTCGAGCAAGCCGGCTACCCCATTCGCGAAGTCGATACCACGCGAAACTACCAACTGTCCCAGCAGTACAACGTCACGCAAATTCCGTGCTTTGTGATGCTCGTCAATGGCCGTGAAGTCGAGCGTCAAATCGGTGCCACCAGCACCGAAAGTTTGCAGCAGATGTTCGACCGGGCCAAACAGGCTGTCAGCCAACAACAACGCATCCGCTTCAAAGACCCAGACCAGTCGCCGCAGAACAATGCACCGGTCTCCCGTGGCCCCGCAACAGTGCCACCTCAAACGCCGTCCGGTCAGCCATGGCCGACGGGAAACACTACGCCGACCGACCGGCCGCTGGCGGGCTCCGATTTGTCTGGCGCCAGCCTCATCTCACCGGAGAATGCAAAGCTAGTCAACGCCACCGTGCGGTTGTACGTCGACGACCCAAAAGGCCGCGACTGCGGCACGGGCACGATTGTCGATACTCGTAGCGGCGAAGCGCTCGTCGTCACCTGCGGCCATCTCTTTACCGACTCCAAAGGCAAATCGCCAGTGAAGGTTGATCTGTTCGAAGCGGGCGACAATGGCGTTCACGTTGTCGGACATGCAACCGGACAAGTCATCAGCTACGACCTGGCGCGCGACGTTGCGCTCGTGAGCATTCGCCCGGACCGACCAGTAACCGTGGTGCATGTGGCCCCGCCCCATACGTCCGTCGACCGCGGCGACCGTGTCGTCGGCATCGGCTGTAGCCATGGCAACGACCCGACCGTAATGGATACCCGTGTCACGTCCGTCGATCGCTATCAGGGTCCGCCGAACATCGAGGCCAGCGGCGCGCCGGCAATTGGCCGCAGCGGCGGCGGCTTGTTCAACGCCAAGGGCGAACTCATCGGCGTCTGCAATAATGCCGACCCCGAAGGCAACGAAGGTATTTACGCCGGGCTCGACTCGATTCATCAAGAATTAGATCGCCTGGGCCTCAAGGAAATCTATGCGAAGTCCGATCCCACCCAATCCGCGCACAGTGCCGTCGCCATTTCAAACTCGGCCGGCGGCCCGTCCGTTGTGCGCGGTCAGGAACCCCCCATCGCGTCCGCAGTTAACGACTCGTCGGCCGGAACTGTCTCAAATGCTCAAAGCAGCCCGGCTCCGCCACATAACCTGAGCGACACCGAACAAGCCGCCTTGGAAGAAGTCATGAGTCGAGCCGAAAAAACGGAAGTCGTCTGCATCGTGCGGCCAAAAGACGCTGGCGGACAGAGCGAAGTCATTACGCTCGACAACGTATCACCCGACTTCGTTCGCGCGTTGCGCGAACACAGCAAGACGGCCACCATGATGCGGCAGGCCCATAAAACAACCTCTCCTAACCCATAAATCCGTCACCTGCCTACTCGCCGGCGCGATCCCGCCCGGATTGTGACGTACAGTAGAGATATTGCTCGACAAGCTTCCTCCACGGCAAATCTCTAATGGTCTGGTATGTTGCATTGATTGCGATTCTGAACCTTGGCCTGGGTTATGCCCTCGCCATGTACGTTGGTGCCTCCCGCCCGCAAATGGCCGCCACAACAGGACATTCGTTCGACGACTCCGAATACACCGACATCTCGAACGACGAGTACGCACAGATTTAACGCCACACCATTACGGTGATTAGCGTTGGCAGCCACGCAGACGAGGCGCGGGTTTGGCCTTTCATTGCGGCGCAGACTCGTCTTTGCGGTCGACGCCACACCAACTCAATTTGCGATGTTGCCTTGTGCTTTTATGCTTTTGGCACGAGCTTAAACACCGCCTCAATTTCGACTGCCCAGCCAAGTGGCAATGACGCTACTCCGATCGCGCTTCGAACTCCCACCCCGTGATCGGACCCGAACACGTCGCGCATCAACTCGCTGAATCCATTGATCACGGCCGGATGATCTTTGAAATCGGGCGTC
>DASZZA010000207.1:0-3246 GCA_035545135.1 Lacipirellulaceae bacterium
TCCTCGACGATTGGGAGCACACGGCGGTGATCGACGCGAACCGGCCAAACTCTCGCGACAGTTATGTTACGAGTGCGACTCCGGCACACGTCGCAACGCGACCCGCAGCGCTCACATATTTAACTCGCGACATAATGGGTATGACACCCGAGCGACTTCACCTGCCCCGGCGGCCCGATCGCATTGAGTCCCTTGGCGCCATCGGTCTGGCAGTAACCGGAAAACCCCATCGCCTTCAGCGTCGCATCCGGGAAGCTCGGCGACTTGCTCGGCTGGTACTCGAACCAGACCGCGCCGGCCTTTGTGCAATACGCCCAAAGGGTCGCCTCACGCACATGGCCCGGATGCTGCGGATCGCAAACGTCGATCGGCGTCGCATCGATGTGCAGATAACCGCTGCCGAAGACTTCTTGTTTCAAGGCGACCAGCAGCGGCTCGACCAGCCGATCCAGTTGCCCCATCAGCGACACCTGGGTGCTGCGCGGCAGTTCGATACCGGTGCGCGCAAGCTGCTGTTCGATCCGGTGGAAAGGCAGATGTTCGCTGTAGTGCGCCGCCGCGATGTGCCCGACGACGCTGGCGTGCACCCGCGAGCGCGGCAGGATGTCCGAGGGCCACGGCGAGTACACCGGCGCGGTCTTCGCCGGGCTGACGAACACGGTGCGTTCGTAGGCCTTGACGTAGTATTCCGGGGCACGACGGGCGAGCACCTCGACGCGCTCCACGAACCCAGGCTGCATCGGCTGCTTCGTCACCGGGCAAATCAGCTCCTTCAGGTCCGGTGCCGGAACCTGGATCAGTTCCCGCGGCAGCGCCGGATCGAGCGGCTTGGGGCCCTTGGACCCACGAGCCGCGCTGGCCGTCTTCTTTGCCGGCGCCGCCGGCCCCCGATCCGGCTTCGCCTGCCCAGGCTCGTTGAACAACACCGCCTGCTTGTCATCCGGCGGTGTCCGCTCCGACTTCTTGTCCCAGAGCATCCGCTGGAGCTTCTGCACCTTCAGCTCGAGCACGCGGTTCTCGGCCGTGAGCTGATCGACACGCGCCCGTAGCTCCTTCTCGGAGCCCGGCGTCGGATCAGCGGCTGCGTTGTTCACGGCGGCGACCGTGGCGATCCCCACGTGCACCGCAAGAACGCGGCTCTGTATCGGACAAGGTACTACTATAGCTACTTACATCGTTGCCCATCAACAGGTCGTGTAATTTAGGATGACGTCTATATTGAACGCTTACGCCCATTGTCCAACTTCTCGGATTCGAGCGACTTGCCTGCAGCCGCTTTACGGAACTCTTCGGCAAGGTCCATCTTGGGTTCGCATCTTCGCCGTGATGCCTTGTGCAGCTGAGCGCGTAGCGGTCGACCGCTCCGGCGGTAGGACGTGCCACCCTACGGGGAGCCAGGAGCGCGGTGAATATCCTTGAAAGACTCGTTCGTATAAGCCTCGACGGCCTGCAACAAGTCGCCATCCTTTGCACGCGGGTCAAAACCCGCCTTCAAAATTCGCCGCAACTCCTGCCGTTGCTCGGGCGTTTGCGGCGCACCCACCGCGTTTGCTAACGACTCTATAGCCCGGTCCGAAAGCCCCAAGCCCCTGCGATCGCGCGTCAAGCCAGGCTGGAGCTCGGGATCGGCAGCCATCGCCTGCGCACGCTTCTCCGCCTTCAAATAGGCATCATCCGAAAAGATGACGACTGCTACGACATCTTTAAGGCGGAATTCTTTTTCCTGACCGGTCCCCAACAAATTACACTTGAACCACCAACCATCTTGTACGTCGAACTGCTGCGACTTGCCGCCCGGTTCGACGATCGTCATCCTTTCGGCATCGTTTCGAATCTCAAGAATTTGATCCACGGGCACGGAATACCAGCCATTTCCTTTCGTGAGTTCGACGAAGTCCGAGAACACCCGCTGTCCCCACTTCGCATTGTAAAAAGCCGTACTGCCATTTGCGTCGAACACAATGCCAGCAATTCCCAGCCGGGACCTAGCAAGTTTGACGGCTTCACTGTGCGAGGCGGTTTCCTCGCTGATGAGCCTTTCGAGGCGCTTCTGCTCCGCATCAGTGGCGTTCTGAAAGGCCGCCTGGATGAATGTACCGTCTGCTAACCGGTTGGCCCGTGCAACCGCGGCGGCTGCGTCCACCGTTGCTACATTTGCTTCCTCGATCACCTTTTGCTCCCCGCACCCAACGAGAAGCCCTATATTGATCGCAAGAAGGGATCCTATGCGCCAGTTCACAACGAACTCCCCATGAGATCTCCTGTGGTGAAAAACTCCACCGTTCTTATTTTGCGGAGTCTAATTCGAAATCCGTAGAACGGATGTCCAGCCTCCGCCTGACCAAAGAGCACAAGATCGCGAGCATAGCGAGGTTCGCGATTGTCATTTGTGGGATCGAGTCGTCCGCTTATCTGCCCGCCGTTTGTAGTGAGAATGTCGGCGTTTAGATCGCTATCCAAGATTGTGACCTTCTTAACCTGCGTGACCGGAAGGTCGAATGCCATGTCGCCCTTCCAAATTCTGAAGGCGTTGACGCGATCCCATTGATCGAATAATCCATATCGATTTATTGCCAAACAATACTCGGAATCGCCGAGATGACTCAAAATCACGTTGGCGACATCAGTGACCGTATTGTCGACACTGGTAATCCGCGCGTATAGGTAGCCTCCGATTGGATTCTTTGGCGCATAGGCTTCAGGGTGGGCCGTTCGGTTCCGGAGTAACTGGAGCGCACTCGCCTGCGCTTGCGCTGCTATTTGGGGGCGTTCCGCCGCTTCCAGCACATCGCATTTCGCGTTTAGCTGGGCCGTCAAGCGTTTAAGTTCGGCGGTCTCACGCCTCACGTTCACGACTTCAGTACGCTCGCAGCTAGTAAGCAAAGCGATCGCCAAAACGACGATCCCAAACGGTGGTAATTTTCCGCAGGTCACTTGTTCGAGTCCGTTGCTAGCGCGCGTTCTATCTTACGAACATTGCCAACATTGATTCGAAATGCCGCGCCAGTTTCGCGTTCTAGCCCTGTAAGTACGTCGCTTTTCAGGTCGCAATTCTTCGAACTTCCGTCGGTCATGCACACCGTCGCCATAATATTGTCCCGCCCAGGCATTCTTGCCACCGACATCGTGGCAACAGTTTCAAACCTGATATAAGGTCCGTCGATCGTACCGATCGGATCTATTAACTCTACAAACGCTTCTTCGCCCTTCGAATCACGGATACGAAAGAAAGGTCCCATCGGGCGT
>DASZZA010000208.1:0-1598 GCA_035545135.1 Lacipirellulaceae bacterium
ACACCGCTCTGGTCTTTGCCGGGGTCATGGACTTCGAGGCTGGTTTACGGGTTGTACAGGTGCGTGGCCGTGCGATGCAGGACGCGGCCGACGCCACATCGAGCGGCATGGTCAGCGTCCTTGGCATGGAGCGTGAGAAAGTAGAGTCGTTGTGCGACCAGGCGCGCAACGGCGATACGCTGGAAATCGCCAACTTGCTTTGCCCCGGCAACATCGTCGTCTCCGGCCACACGCCGGCGTGCGAACGAATCGCCGACCTGGCGTCCGCTGCGGGCGCGATGAAAGTTGTGCCCTTGGCTGTGGCCGGGGCGTTCCACACGTCGCTGATGCAATCGGCGGTCGAGCGCCTGCGGGCGGCACTAGCCGACGTGCCCATGCAGCAGCCCCGAATTCCCGTCGTATCCAACGTCGACGCCCGGTCGCACGATGATCCGAACGAAATCCGCGAGCTGCTCATCCGGCAAGTTTGCTCGCAGGTCCGCTGGGAAGACTCGATGCGATACCTGCTCGACGAGCAGGGAATCACCCAGTTCTACGAACTCGGCCCCGGCCGTGTGCTGGCCGGATTGCTGAAACGCATCAATCGCAAAATTCCATGCGAAAATATCGCGGCTTAACCCGATAACTTTACGTTCACCACAGAGGACACGGAGTTCACCGAGGAAAACAGAAGGATTTGCAGTTGGTCATTGGTCACTTCCGAAATTGCCAATTACAAATGACAAATTTGCAATGACAAATCAATAGTCCTCTGTGCACTCTGTGTCCTCTGTGGCGAAGACCGAACAGGAATCTCTAAATGGCAGACGAACGTAACCGGCGGATACAAGTTGATTTGAGCGGTCAAACCGCGATCGTGACCGGCGCATCGCGCGGGATCGGCAAGGCGATTGCGCTGCGGCTCGCGGCGGCGGGAGCGAAAGTCGCGTGCGTCGCCCGCAGCGCGGACAAGCTCAGGGAAACGGCCGATGCGATCACAGCAGAGGGCGGCGCGGCAGAGGTGCATCCGTGCGACGTGACCGACAGCGCGGCGGTGAGCAAGCTAGTGGAAGAGCTGGCCGAGAGTTGGGGAGGTATCGATATCGTCGTCAACAATGCCGGCATCACCAAGGACACGCTCATTCCGCGGATGAGCGACGAGGACTGGGACGCCGTGATCGCCACGAACTTGCGGAGCGTATTCTTATTCACGCGGGCAGCGTCGCTCGTGATGATGCGCAAGCGGAGCGGTCGGATCATCAATATCTCAAGCGTCTCCGGACTGATGGGCAATTCGGGGCAGGCAAACTACTCGGCGTCGAAGGCCGGCGTGATTGGCCTCACACGCACCGTTGCCCAGGAATTGGCTGGCCGAAAGGTGACCGTCAACGCGATCTGCCCGGGGTTCATTGCCTCGGAAATGACCGATGCCCTGGGGCCGGCCATACTGGACGAGGTGAAAAAGCGCATCCCCGCCAAGCGGCTGGGCGAGGCAGACGAAGTGGCCGATGCCGTGCTGTACCTGGCCAGCGATTCGGCCGCGTATATTACGGGGGAAGTCATTACGATCGATGGTGGATTGACGCCCTAACTGCCCGGAGGGTGAAGCTCTTGCTGAG
>DASZZA010000209.1:0-2170 GCA_035545135.1 Lacipirellulaceae bacterium
GCGGCAAGGCTTGTCGCGCGAGAGCAGGAGCTCGACCGCCAGCAACAACGATACGAGCAGATGGAATCGCAGTGGCACATCGAGCGTACCGACTACCAGGCCGAAATCCGCCGGCTTCTCGCCACGTTGCGCGATCTAGAAGTCGAAGAAATGCGAGCCACGTAGGCCCCTTCCGCCGGAAGGGACCTAAGGCAATTACCGAGAGATAGGGCCTCGCAAGATCTCGCTCGGCAAGAGGGAT
Organism: Lacipirellulaceae bacterium; assembly: GCA_035545135.1. GTDB lineage: Bacteria > Planctomycetota > Planctomycetia > Pirellulales > Lacipirellulaceae > JABDGM01. The sequence continues at coordinate 242 of DASZZA010000209.1, forward strand.
CTGCTTCGACACAAAACCTATTTCGACGAAACGCTCTCGCCGTCCTTGTTCTCCGACGCCTTGTTTGTCACTGGTTCGTTGGCCGGCGTGTCCGTAGTGCTCTTCGCCTCACTGTGTTCCAATTCCGTGGGCTTTGCCGTCCTCGCCTGCTTGGCGCGCTTATATTGGTCAGCGTTTGCCGCGGCAAGCCGCGTCGCTGTCTCAGCATAAGCCATCCCGTCGCGCAGTTGATTGGTCGAAAAGTACGGCGGACGGCGCAGGCTGCGTCGCGTTCCCTGAAGCTGAGCCGCCAGTTGATTCCAAGTAAGATCATTGTTGAGATGCCAAGCGGCGGCCTGAGCGCCGGCGTGCTCCAATTCGCCACGGCCAAATGCCTTCAAAAGTTCGATGACCGCTGGCCGATCAAGCACCGATTGCGCCGGCACAATCTTATATGCTGACGAGGGCAACGGATCGCGCTGACCGTGGTTCAAGCACAGCACCGGGAAATCGAGCTTCTCACTTTTCTCGGGAGGTACGCTGAAGAAGCCACCGCCGCCGCCCAGTCCACCGCCGCCGCCGCCGCCCAGTCCACCGCCGACGGATTGCTGCGGGTTCCCGCCGCCGGTCGAAGTTCGACCGACGCCACCGCCGCCAACGCGCCCGCCGCCGCCAGCGCCGCCAAATTGGGCTGCCACAGGCACCCCCACGAAGGCTTCCGGAAGCTTCAAGTGCAAAGGCTGTTTCGTATTGTTCGTAATGACGAGCCGGGCCGCATGATCGTTCTTCGCAATGAACTTCGCCTTGATCTGACCGGCGTCGACGGCGTCAAAAAAGTCAACGGCCGAGCCCGCCGCCGTAGCGCCCGTTGCGCCGGGCTTCGCTGTCGTTGTCTCTTTTGACCATGCAAATTGCGGTACTGCGGCCAACGCGATCGAGAATAAGCCAAACGCCGTCAAATACGTAAGTCGTTTCATCGTTGCGACCGAGGTGGCTGAGGTAAGGACTGCGCGTGCAATCGCCCAGCTTTCAGCATAATCAGCGAGAACGGCGAATCCAAGCGATTTTCGGCCCGACAGGCCACCAAACTCCCTCTCCTTCCGGAAGAGGGCTGCGAGTGAGGGTGTCTTGGAATCGGCTTTGTTAAAATCAGTTTCAAAACCTGGAGGGCGAGGCTCCTGCCAAGCCGAAAGCATCTCCAAAAACGGCTCAGCACGAGCTTCGCCCACTCCCATCATGGCTTTGTCAGCCCGCTCGAAATGCGAATGGGCCTTCGCAGACGATTTCGGCAAGAGGCTTTCGGCCCGACGGTTTTTCTCGCGCCCGTAGTTGTTCCGGAAGCGTGTCCGGCTCCGCGGCGTGCCCCGCGGCAAACATGGCAGTAACGTCATAATCGTCGGGAACCTTCAACGCCGCACGCGCCTTATCGAAATCGAAGCCCTGCATGCCATGGACGACCAATCCCATGAGGCTGCCCTGCAAGGCGATATTCTCAAATGCCGCTCCGGCATCGAACAGGTGCACTGGGTTCGGCTTCCCGTTCTGCGTGAAGGTTTTTTTGGCAAGAATGACGACGAGCGCGGCAGCGTTTTTACACCACGCTTGATTTCCCTCGACCAATAGATCGAAGAATGTTTGCCACTGCGGCGTTTCGCGTCGAGCGAACAGGAATCGCCATTCCTGTTCGTTGTACGTCGATGGCGCCCATCGGGCAGCTTCGAACAAAGTTTCCAATTCGCCGTTCGCCAACGGCGCGCCAGTCATCGCGCGCGGCGACCAGCGCGCAACAAACAACTCTTCAACGGGATGGTCCGGCTGGCGATAGTCGAGCGCGTTGATCATGGAGGTCGAATAGACTAATAAATGGCGAAGGGATTTCTCCGCTCCAGCATAATTTGATTTTATCTGCAGCCGCCTCAGCGAGGCCGGACTAGGCATGGACCGTCCGGG
>DASZZA010000210.1:0-4289 GCA_035545135.1 Lacipirellulaceae bacterium
CAACCGGGGAATGCAGCAAAGCCCGGGGACAAGAACAAGAAAGAGGGAGAGGACGCCTCAAAAAAGAAGGAGGCAGACACGACCGTCAAGCGGCCGGAAAAGCCACCGCGTGTCCCCGATCCGCGCGAGTTCAACGTAAAGCTCGACCCACAAGGCCGCGTCCCGCCGTTTAACTTCATTGGGCAGCCTTGGCCGGACGTCATGCAATGGTTGGCCAGTCTGTCGAAATGTACGCTTGATTGGCAGGAACTGCCGAACGACTATCTCAACCTGACAACGGATCGTGCCTACCCACTTGACGAGGTCCAGGATCGCATCAACCGCGCGCTACAGGCGCGTGGCTTCACATCGATCAAGGCGAAAGACGTATTGAGCGTATTCAAGATCGACAAGATCGATCCCAGCCTCGTGCCGCGTGCCGAAGAGGAAAAGCTATACGACTTGAAGCCGTACGACTTCGCGAAGGTGTCGTTCGAACTTCCGACCGGCATGGAAGTCGATAAAGCCAAGGACGAGGTCAAGCAAGTGCTCAGTCCAACGGCCAAGGTGTTTCCGCTCGTTTCTTCGCATCGGCTGCTGATAATGGACTCGGTGGCAAACTTGCGTGGCGTTAGCGAGCTGTTGAATACGGAGCGGATGGTAGAAGACGGCCGCATTGTGCCGAAGGAGTTCGTGCTGAAGTATGCACGGCCGCAGCAGGTGATCGACGTTCTGTACATGATGGTGGGCGTCGATCCGAATGCAAAGCCCGCACAGCCAAATCCGCAGATGCAGCAGCAGCAAATGCAGATGATGCAGCAGATGCAAGCGCGCGGGCAGAACGTGCCGAATCTCATGCAGAAAAGCGAACCGAAGGTTTATCTGGCCTACAACCGGCAGCGAAACAGCGTGCTCGTCAATGCGCCGCCGGAACAGATGAAGATCATAGAACAGACGATTAAGTATCTTGACGTGCCGTTCGGAGTTTCTGGGACGCCTGCCGCGGATACAGTCTCGTCCGGCGACACTCAACGAACGATGAAGAAGTACAACCTCGCAACCTTGGATCCAGACAAGTTTGTCGCAACGCTCGAAGAAATCGGCGGGCTAAGCCCGTATGCGGAATTTAAGACAGATGACAATAGCAAAACACTGTTCGTGCTTGCCACGGAGTCGGACCACAAAAAAATCCAAAGCTTGCTCGATCAATTCGACGGTACAGGACGCCATTTCGAGGTAGTCACATTGAGGCGTCTGCCAGCCGATGCAGTGGCTGCCACGATCTACAAGCTCATGGCGGGGCAGAACGAGAAAAAGGACGATAACCGGCGCCGATACGGCTGGTGGTGGGACGACTACAATCAAAACGATAAGAAAAATGACACTGTGCAAGGCTTCGGCGTCGATGCCGATATCGAGAATAATCGCCTCCTCTTGTGGGCCAATGATGTCGAGCTGCAACGAGTGCGCGAGCTGTTGGCGAAGTTGGGCGAAACGCTGAGCGGCCAACAGGACGCCCGTACGGTCCGCATGATCGAACCGACCGACGGCAAATCAACCGCGGAGCTTCTGAAGGAGTTGCGCGAGGCTTGGTCAGCATCGGGAGGCAACCCGCTGATTATCAACGCACCGGCTGAGCCGAAAGGCACGCCGCCGTCGGATGACGATCAGAAGAAAAAAGAGAAGCCGAATTCCGACAAGGCCACGACGCCGAAAAATGACCGCTCGGCTGGCGCGGATCAACGGACCAGAATCATCGCTCGTCTCGCGGCCATTGCAGCGACTTCGGTGGCCGATGTTGCAATGGCCGACACGGATAAACAGAAAGGTGCCGGCGCGCCGTCTATGCATTCCACAGACAAATCGTCCGCACCGGCGCAGTCAACAAATTCTGCTCAATCAGAAATGGAAAAGTCGAAAACAGCAGGAACTCGAGCGTCCGTTACGATTACGGTTACACCGGATGGCCGAATCATGCTAAGCTCACCGGATACGGCCGCGCTCGATCGACTGGAAAACTTGATCGAGCAGCTTTCGCCGCCGCAGCGGCGGTTCAAAGTGTATCACATTAAGTACGTCAGCGCATTCGACATCTACTTGGACCTCAAGAACTATTTCAAAGAGGAGCTGGAAGGCGAATCATCTGGTTATACACGTGACTGGTACGGCTTTATGATTCCCAAGGGCAAGGAAGACAACACGACTGGCTTGGGCAAGCGACGCAAGCTCATGCTCGATTACGATCCGCCCAGCAATAGCGTCATTGTCGCGAATGCGTCCGCGAGCCAGCTTGCTGAAGTCGAACAGTTGATTGCGGAGTTCGACCAGCCACCGCGAAGCGACTCAGTTGAGAAACGCACGACAAAGGCAATCAAAATCGTCTATTCTCGTCCGACGGTGATCGCGGCGGCAGTGAAGGAAGTCTATCGTGACTTACTAAGTTCGCGGGACAAGGAGTTCGACCGAGGCGACCAGAAAGATAAACGTGGAAACACGGAGCGCGTGACGGTCATCAATTACGGGGGCTCAGGCGGAGATGAAAGCGACGACCGCTCGTCGTCGGTCAAGCTCGGTTTCGATGGCGCCTTGTCTCTCGGAGCAGACGACGTCTCAGGTGTTCTTATCGTGTCGGCCCAACAGGGAATATTTCCCGACATCGAACGGATGGTACACGAACTTGACGAGCAGGCCGCGCCCAAGAATACGGTAAAAGTCTTCCGGCTCGATGGGACGGTATCGGCCGAGTCCCTACAAAAGGCACTCGACAGCACGGTCGGCAAGGCTTGGCTCGGCAATCGGCCCGAGCAGCAGCCGAGTCAAACCGGTCCGGAATCTGAAAAAAAGAATGCTGGAAAGGAGCACGGCAATCACAACGGTCATCGTGAGAAGAATGATTAGGCTCCGGCTCAAATGACATTGCGGGCCCCATTTGCTGCATGGGACCTTAGCGAATTGCGGAGAATTGGAAGTTAGCGAGGTCCTATTCGGTAAGTGGAACCTGCAATTGAGATGGCTCGTCAACGCGAGCCGGGGAATAACCGCCGATCATCAACGCCGGCTCTCGACCGGCGGTAAGTATATCGGCTTCGCACCTGCGTAGCGGTCGGCAGTTTGGCCTTGCGCCTCTTGGGCGACGGTGGCTCGCATCAGGTCGCCGCGCAATTCGGCAATCTCCATCTTCAGTGCCGCTACTTCCTTCGAATCCCGATGTTCCGTCTCGAGCGCTGCCAGTTTAACCTCGAGCGATCCGAGTTGGTCGGCAAAACGCCGTTCCAATTGCATCGACGAATGTTCCGCCTGCCGAACTTGCGTAGCGAGTTTGTCGCCGTCTACTTGGGTAAACTGCGACCGGCTGTGGTCCTTAAGCTCGCTCACCATGCTTTCGAGCCACTTACGCATACTCTCCTGGCGCTGATCGACTACGCTGAATTGCTTGTTGATGGCGACGATCTTCTCGTCCATGCTGGCTAAAATTCCGGCATGTCGGAAGGTCGTCTGGCCAATCCACAGAATCAGCCCGCCGAGGATTGCGCTCGTGAGGCTGCTGCCCAGGCGATCCAATGTGCTGGTAGAGTCGTTATCGGCCGCCATGTAATTGGCTCGGGTGCAAGTTGATTATAGAGGACCAAATAGATCGATCGACCCGTAAAGGCGGCAAACTTGAACGGTGCCGCGTCGAGTGCTCAACTGATTCAAGCTTCCACTCGACTGTCCACTGTCCAAACGATGGACCGCTAGCAATGATGGTGCCGTTCGCCTTGCGGGCACGGGTCGCAGGCGCCTTCGTCGTGCGCTTCGAATTCGAGCGTCGAATGGTGAATCTCGAAGCGTTGGCCCAGCCGCTGCTTGAGCTCTCGTTTGATAGCCGACCAGTGATCAAGCTGCTCGGCCTCGATCACAACATGCGCCTCCAGTGCGCGGTGATGTTCGTCGAGTTCCCACATGTGTAGGTGGTGAACTTCGGCCACGCCCGCCACAGACTGCAGTTCGGCAATGAGGTCGTCGATATCGACGCCGCTTGGCGCCCCTTCCATCAAAATGTGAATCGAGCGTCGAATATCTGGCAGGCTTTGCCACATAATGACCGCGGCAACAAAAAGTGTGACGACAGAGTCAATCCAAACGATACGGAACAACAATATGATGATGCCCGCCACGATTACGCCGAGCGAGGAAAACGCATCACTCAGATTATGCAGGTACGCGGCCCGCACATTCAGATTGCTGCGCGACATGGCGTAGAGGAGCACAGTCGTCGCAAGATTGACGATGAGCGCGACAGCCGCCACTACCACGATCGCGCCGCCATG
>DASZZA010000211.1:0-5508 GCA_035545135.1 Lacipirellulaceae bacterium
ACAGCAAGTCAACTGGTGCCGACGGCTCGGATTTTTTGTTTAGTCGAGCCGGATGACTTTCGTGGAGGGGATACTAACTTTGGCATGTGAAACTGCACGGCCGCTGATTCTTCGTCGAACACGTTGCGAAGGCTTTTCAAAAGCGCGCCGTCGCTAACCAGGTTCTTTGTTTCGTACGGGTCGTGAACGAGGTCGAACACCTCGGTCCATTCGTCATGTCCGGGGTACGTGATCAATTTATGCGTATCCGTGCGAACAGCGAGAATTGTCGGCGACGTGTAAGGAGTCTCCTTAAAATACTCATAGAAAAACGCCTTCCGCCAGCCGGCCGGGCTCTCGCCCGAGAGCAGTGGGCGCAAGCTGCGGCCTTGGGTGTCGGGAAGCGGCCTGGCGCCGGCGAAATCCAAAATCGTCGGCGCGTAGTCGACGTTGAGAACCATTGCTTCGCTGGTTGTGCCTCGCAGCGTATTTTTGCCGGGAAGCCGAACGAGAAGCGGCACGCGTAGACTCTCGTCGTAGGCGCTGCGCTTGTCGTCCAGTTGATGTTCGCCCAGATAGAAGCCGTTGTCGCTGCTTATCATGACGATCGTGTCGTCGGCATGGCCGGTGCGGTCGATCGCGTCGAGTACGCGGCCAATGCAGCCGTCGATCGCCGTGATATGCTGCATATAAGCGCGATGAGCTTGATAGTGCGGACCCGGGCGCTCCTGGCTGCTGCCGCGTTCCGGTTTGGTCTTACGATAGAAGATGGCCGGCACATCGCAATTCGGGACCGGCCGCGATTCTTTGTCGGCGTAGAGATGGCGAAAACGCGCTGGGATCCTCTTCCCGCCGCGCGGGCCGTGCGGACTCTTGAAACCGAGCCATAGAAAGAATGGCTTATCCGTGGTTTGCTGCTCGAGGAATTTAATCGCGTAATTGGTCGAGACGTCGTCGACCCAGCCTTGGGTTGGCGTCAGTTTTCCATTCAAAATAAACGGGCAGTCGTTATAGTGCCCCTGACCAATGAAGCTGGCGACATAATCGAAGCCGGGACGCGTGCGCTGGCTATCCATATGAAACTTGCCGCAATAGGCCGTGTTGTAGCCCGCGTCTCGAAGTCGCGAGCCGACCGTCGGCGTATCGGCTGACATTGGAGTTTTGTTATCGATAATACCGTTCAGGTGGCTATAGCGCCCGGTCAGCACACAAGCGCGGCCCGGGGAGCACAGTGAATTGACCACGAATGATTGGTTAAATCGCACGCTCTGGCCGGCAAACTTGTCGAGCCGCGGCGTTTCGAGCCAGGGAAATCGCGCCTTGTCGCCCTCTTCGCGTTGGACGACTCCGAGGCAGTCCCAGCGCCAATCGTCGGCATAGATGAAAACGATGTTGGGCCGTTTCGGAATCTCGGCCGCCAATGTTGCGCGAGAACCAAAGGCGATTACTACGAGCGCCAAACATTTACAAACGAAATCCATATATCGCGCAATATACATGAACGCTGACCTCCACATTGCTGCGAGAGCAGTTCCGAGTTGTAACGCCGAAAGCAACCGAATGTTTCGAATGAATGTGCGCGCCGCACAGATCGAGTATAATCCCAGCTAGTGTGGTCGCGAAACTGTGTTCTACTACTTATTGAGGTTATTGAGGGCGGCGCGATGTTTCGACGCGAATTCTTGACGACAACGATTTCCGGCGCAGCCACCCTGGTTGCTATCCAGACGCGTGCCTTTGCGGATACGAGCGAGAAGCCGCTGAGGGTGGCGTTGATCGGATGTGGCTGGTACGGCAAGACTGATCTGTTTCACTTGATTCAGGTCGCGCCTGTCGAAGTTGTTGGATTGTGCGACGTAGACAGCCAAATGCTGGCCCGCGCGGCCGAGCTTGTGTCGCAGCGCCAGCCCTCGAAAAAGAAGCCCAAGACGTATGGCGACTACAACAAGTTGCTCGCAGAGGCGCGGCCGGAAATCGTGCTCATCGGTACACCCGATCATTGGCATTGCCTGCCCATGGTGGCCGCGTGCAAAGCAGGCGCCGATGTGTATCAACAAAAGCCGATTAGCTACGACGTCATCGAAGGACAGTCGATGCTCGCGGCGGCGCGGAAGTACAACCGTACGGTGCAAGTCGGCCTGCAGCGGCGCAGCACGCCGCACCTGCTGGAAGCCCGCGACCGGTTCATTCGCAGCGGGGCACTCGGCAAAATCGCGTACGTCGATATTCACGCGTATTCGAGTTCGCCGGGTAACTTTCCGCCCAATACGTCGCCGCCGCACAATTTGGATTGGAACACGTACGTCGGCCCGGCCAAATGGCGGGAATACAATCCGGGCATTCACCCGCGCGGCTGGCGGAACTGCCGCGAATTCAGCAACGGGCAGACCGGCGACTTGTGCGTCCACTTTTTCGATGTGGTGCGCTACTTTCTCGACTTGGGCTGGCCTCGAACGATTTCGGCATCTGGGGGCATACTGATGAGGAACCCAAAATCCACCGTCAACGTGCACGACACGCAAACCGCGATTTTTGACTACGGCAACATTGAGGTCGTCTGGAACCAACGCAACTGGGGTGAGAACCCGGACCCAAAATACGGGTGGGGCGCGACTCTGTATGGCGATAGGGGAACGCTCAAGATCAGCGTCTTGTCGTATGATTTCATTCCCCGCGGCGGCGGATCGCCAGCACACGCGGATTTCCTCGACGAGCGCGAGAAGTATCCCGACGATGTTCACTATCGCGAAACAGAGTTATATGCAGCGCCGGCCACGCGGCGCCACATGGAGAATTTTTTGGCGGCTCGGCGGGAGCGAAAGCGACCGGTGGCCGATATCGAACAGGGGTATATTTCCACCGCATGCTGCATCCTTGCCAATCTGTCGATGGAGCTTGGCCGGAGCTTGAAGTGGGATGGAGAGACGGGCCGTGTCGTCGGCGACGACGACGCAAACCGCCGTCTGGCAAGAGCTTACCGCGGCGATTGGGTGCACCCAACTCCGGAAAATGTTTAAGAGCTTCTAACAAAGTGGCCGGGGACTGTCCCAATTTTGCGGAGTCTTCGGAGCAAAATGGGACTGTCCCCCTCTCCGAAGCCGTCTCGTTAGAAGCTGTCGAGTTTATCGTTCATTGACCGCGCATTCTTCAGTCGTCGAGCTTTTTTACCCAAAGCTGCCGAAATTGCACGGGTTCGCCGTGGTGTTGGAGGCCGATGGGGCCGCTTTTCGGTAAACCGGGCAATTCCGCGGAGTTGATCACGCGTTTGCCATTGAGGTCGACCGTCATGCGGTCGCCTTTAACTGTAATCAGAAACGTATTCCATTCGCCGAGCGGCTTGTCGGCTTTCGTAATGGGAATGCACGCTCGGCGAACCGCTTGCGGCATGGATTTATCCGTGCGATAGCCGTTGATTTCGCCGGAGCCGAGGTCCTGGCACCAGATGTTGGCCTGGCACTTCGAGGTGCCACGAAACAGCAGCCCGCTGTCTCCGGCATCCAGGTGAGGTCGCGTTTCGCGCTTGTTTTTGTTCTCTTCCTTCATCAGAAAGTCGCCGTTAAACAGGACGATGGGTGTCTGTTTCATCTTTGGCTTGGCAGGCAAGCGCCATTCGGCGTACATCGCGAAATCGCCGTAGCTTTTTTTCGTCCACAGGGAATTGTCTTGGAATTTGCCGCGTGCTTTGCCGTCGTAGTTGATCAGACCATCTTTAATGGTCCAGTGGCCGGCGTGCCACGGCTTGACGTCCCACTGATCGAGTGAATCGTTCTCGGCCAGCGGCGAAAAGCCGGCGGCGCGGAGCTCCTTAGGCGACATGCGGCCTTCGTCGTTTGCGCTGTCGGCAAGCGCGATGCAGGCGCACACGAGCGCCCAAGCGACTGCAACCGTAACGACCGTGCGATACTTTCGTAGCATGTGTAGACCGACCTTTTAGCTGCGATCCAAGCCGCCGATTCGTCGGCGCGGCGACCGGCTTGCTGGCGGCTTGGATAGTTTACGCTTCAAACGACCTTCGTAACGCCGGGCTTCGCAACGGCGTACCAGCCATCGCTATTGGGTTGGATCGGTGCGGGCGCATCCCAATTCTCGGCGTCGGTCGTCATTTTGTGGTTCGATTGAAACGCGGCGTCCCACGAAACGACCTGACCCGAATACGTTGCCATCCGGCCGAGGATAGCCGTCATCGTGCTGTAAGCGCCGTAGTGGGCTTCGCTGTACTGCTTGTCGTTGCGGATGGCGTCGAACAATGCATCGTGCTCGGCCTGATAGGCGTTGTTCGCGTAACCGCGCGCTCCGCCGGATGCGCGCCACTTTCGCTTGCCGTCGACAAGTAGCTCGGCATGCGTCGCATTGAGTTCCATGAGGCCGCGCGTCCCGCGCGCACTTTCGGCCACGTGAGACCAGCAGCCGGGAATCTGACGGCACTGGCTGAACATCTTCGTGCCGTCGGCGTAAGTGAATTCGACCGCGTGATGGTCGTAGATGTTGCCGTACTCTTTGCCGGTGCGCACCTGCCGACCGCCCATTCCCTCGGCCTGGACCGGGTGGTCGTCCTTGATCCAATTGCAGACGTCGAGGTTGTGGACGTGCTGCTCGCAGATGTGATCGCCACTGAGCCAGGTGAAGAAGTACCAGTTGCGGACTTGGTATTCCAGCTCGGTCAATCCCTTGCGTGGGAACGGCTGTTTGGCCGGGTGTCCGCCGTTCCAATAGCAGCGCAGTGTTACAAGATCGCCGATCGCGCCATCGCGAATCTTCTGGATCGCTTCGTGATACGACGGCTGATGGCGGCGTTGGAGGCCGACGCCGACCTTGAGGTTCTTTTTCTTGGCTTCTTCGGCGGCAGCCAGAATGCGGCGAATACCAGTTGGATCGGTCGCCACCGGCTTTTCCATGAACACGTGTTTGCCGGCACGGACGGCGTACTCGAAATGCTGCGCCCGGTAGCCGGGCGGCTGGGCCAGTAGCACTACATCGACGCCGCTGTCGATCGCCTTGCGGTAGGCATCCAGACCGACGAATTGCCGCTCCTTCGGCACGTTGATCCTGTCCGATATTTTTTCGGCAATGCGTCGACCCGGTCGTGAGCCACGTCGCGCTCGTTCTTCACCTTTCATTTCCCGTTCAACGTGAGTAAGGCACGTCTCCAGCCGGTCGGAAAACGTATCGGCCAATGCCCAGAGTTGCACCGAGCCCTTCGTGCTGAGCGCTTGCACTAGCGCGCCCGTGCCGCGATTGCCGCAACCGATGAGCGCAATTTTGAGCGTATCGCTGCCGGCCGCATGGACCGGCGGCGCGATCGCGCCCGCGAGTCCCAGTCCCGCAACCGCCGCAGCGCTGGTTTTCAGGAATTCTCGACGTGTGCCATCCGACTTGAGCAAGCTTCGCGAAGTCATGTAGGGCTCCAATTTCGGAGAAACGACTGACGGACGCTCAGTCGTGGTGGGAGAATGAATGGGCGCATCGTATGTACAATCTACGCGAAATAGACCAACCGATGCCTAATACATTTAGAGCTTCTAACAAGAT
>DASZZA010000212.1:0-3472 GCA_035545135.1 Lacipirellulaceae bacterium
TACCTATCCCGCGTAGCCGCCGGCACGGAAGGCCGCGTCGAGCGCATGGATGTGGTTCGCCTCGAAGGAGTTGCGCGGCGCTTCAATGTGCTTGCGCATTGGGGCGAGCCGATCGTCACGCTTTCGACGCACATGGACACCGTGCCTCCTTTTTTCCCTTCGCGCGAAGATGCCGATTACATCTATGGACGCGGATCATGCGATGCGAAAGGCATCATCGCAGCTATGATTGCGGCGGCAGAGCGGCTACTGACGAATGGCATCCGAAATTTTGGCCTGCTGTTCGTGGTCGGCGAGGAGCGAAGCAGCGCGGGCGCCGCGACGGCAAGCCGTTCGCCGCGCGGATCACGCTATTTAGTGAATGGCGAGCCGACGGAAAACAAACTGGCTCTTGCTTCAAAGGGTGCGTTGAGACTTGAGGTGAATGCAAAGGGCCGCATGGCGCATTCGGCCTACCCGGAGCTGGGCGAATCGGCCATCAATGCCCTGCTCGATAGCCTCGAAGCAATCCGGCGAGTGCCGTTGCCCAGCGATCCGCTGCTTGGCCCGAGCACATTGAATATTGGCACGCTTTCAGGCGGGCGCGCACCAAACGTCATCTCCGACGCCGCCAAAGCGGAAATTCTTGTGCGATTGGTCGGCGATCCAGGGCCATTGCGCACGGCGTTTGCGGCGGCCGGCAACGGCCGCGTGGATATCAAGGAAGTGCTGTGCATACCCGCAATGAAAATGGAACGAGTAGAAGGTCTACCGACGTGTGTGGTTTCATTTACGACCGATATCCCGGTGTTCGATGGAACCTGGGGCAAGCCCCTGCTGATCGGACCAGGCAGCATTCACGTGGCACATACACCGGATGAGAAGATTTCCAAACGGGAGTTGAATGAAGCGATCGGGATTTACGCTGACATTGTGAAAAAGCTGCTGGCGGCTTAATCGGGGTTTGGCTTCGCAGGATTTGAAGAGAGCGTGCGCGAGACATGAAGCTGGCGATTGTGGGCTACGGAAAAATGGGACGCAGCATCGAGCGGCTCGCACCGGAGTATGGCTGCGAGGTGCATCTGCGGCTGGATATCGACAACAATGCGAACTTTGAGGGAATGACAGCCGAGAATTTCCGCGGCATCGACGCGGCAGTGGAATTTTCAACCCCGGCCACGGCAATCCAAAACATTGAGCGACTCGCCCGCATGGGCGTGAATACGGTCGTCGGTACAACGGGTTGGCTAGGCGACATCGCCCGTGCGCGGGAGGCTGTCGAAAAAGCCGGCACTGCGCTTGTGTGGGGTGCCAATTTTTCCGTTGGCGTGAATCTCTTTTCGCAAGTTGTTGCTGAAGCGGCGGAACTGTTTGCCCGCCAGAAAGAATATGGCGCATGGGCCTGGGAGATACATCACTCAACAAAAAAGGACGCGCCGTCGGGAACTCTGCTCGCGCTGGTCGAACAAATGAAAAAGAGCGGGTATGATAGGCCCATCGACACGGGCAGCAACCGCGCCGGCGCACATCCAGGCACGCACGAGATCGGATTCGATTCTGCTGACGATACCATCACGATCCGGCACACGGCGCGAGGACGGGATGGCTTCGCGCGCGGTGCGTTGCGTGCGGCACGATGGGTGGCCGGTAAGAAGGGTTTTTTTGAGTTTCGCGAAATTGTGAATAAGCTGTAGCGTTGGTTTTTTGTTGTTCGCGGGAGGAAGAAATGTTTACGGGATGCGGCACTGCGCTGGTCACGCCATTTCGACGCGACCTTTCCCTTGACGAAGAAGCGCTGCGGCGATTACTGCGGCGTCAAATCGATGCGGGCATCGATTTTCTCGTGCCATGCGGGACGACGGGAGAAAGCCCTACTCTCAGCCATGAAGAACAGGTCCGCGTGGTCAAGATCACGGTCGAAGAAGCGCGTGGCAAGGTGCCCGTCGTTGCAGGCGCCGGCGGCAATAATACCGCTCACGTAATCGAGATGGCGCGAGAGTTTGCGTCGTGCGGCGCGAATGGCATTTTATCCGTCGCGCCCTATTACAACAAACCAACGCAGGAAGGCTTGTACCAGCACTACAAGGCGCTTGCCGAAGCCGTTTCCCTTCCCATTATTCTGTATAACATTCCGGGTCGCACCGGCGTCAACATCGAGCCGGCCACCCTTGTCCGCCTAGCGCAGGTCGGAAACATCGTGGGCGTTAAAGAGGCCTCGGGAAATATCTCGCAAATGGCTACGATTCTCGCGGCCGTGCCGAAGGATTTCGCCGTCCTATCGGGCGACGACGGTATAACACTGCCGCTGATGGCGCTAGGCGGACGCGGCATGATTTCCGTAGCATCGAATGAGATTCCCGCGGAAATGACGCATATTGCCAAACTGGCCAATGCGAACGATTTTGCCGCCGCGCGCGAATTACACAATCGATGGTTCCCGTTGATGGAAGTAAACTTTATTGAGACTAACCCAATCCCCGTGAAGTCGGCGCTCGCATTGATGGGTTTATGCGAGCCGGTTTTCCGGCTTCCGCTCGTTCCTCCAAAGTCGGAGAACCTGGCAAAAATCCGCAACGTGCTTGAATCTGCCGGCCTGCTGACGCAGAAAATCTATGCTGCAAGCTGACATCGAGCGACTATTCGATGCGGGTGCGATCGAATACAGCGAGCATGATCGGCGCCTTTTTCAAGAATTCAAGAATGGCTTGAATGTCGGCAAGATTCGTGCGGCAGAACCAGACGCCTCCGCGAACAGCGGATGGCGCGTGAACGCCTGGGTGAAAAAAGGCATCCTGCTCGGATTCCGCATGGGCGCCGTAGTTGATATGTCGATCGACGACACGCGCCAGCCGTTTTTCGACAAGTCCACATACCCGGTAAAGCGGTTCGACGCCACCTCAGGTGTGCGCATCGTCCCGGGCGGGTCGAGCGTTCGCGATGGATGCTACGTGGCGCACGGCGTAACGTGCATGCCGCCGATGTTCATCAATGCTGGTGCGTTCGTGGACGAAGGCACAATGGTCGACTCACACGCTCTTGTGGGAAGCTGCGCGCAAATCGGAAAGAAATGCCATATCTCGGCCGCGGCACAAATTGGAGGCGTGCTCGAACCTGTGGGCGCACTGCCGGTGATTATCGAAGACGAGGTGCTCGTCGGAGGAAATTGTGGCATTTACGAAGGCACAGTAGTCAAGCGACGCGCCGTGTTGGGAACGGGTACAATCCTGAATCGCTCGACGCCCGTATACGACATCGTGACCGGCACAGTGCATGCGGCAAGCGACGATCAACCACTGATAATTCCCGAAAACGCTGTCTTGGTGGCCGGTTCACGCGCGATCCCGCATGGGCGCGGGAAGGAGTGGAACTTATCTCTCTATACGCCCGTGATCGTCAAATATCGCGATGCGAAAACAGATGCAAAAGTGCAGCTCGAAGAGTTGCTGCGGTAGACGATTGTCATAAAGTTTTTGGCAAAATATACATGACTACT
>DASZZA010000213.1:0-5952 GCA_035545135.1 Lacipirellulaceae bacterium
GAATAATATTTTGACCGCTCGCTACGATCTGCTCGCGAAGCTTGTACTCGGCGATCGCCTTCCGCACGTGATTGTTCCAACCATGCAGATAAACGAGCACGTTCGTCTTCGGCGTCCGCCGATATCCACGTGGAATGAACAGGCCTACCGTGCTATCCGAGTAATGCGGGTCGCGTGGGAAAATGATCTTCCCATACCTATAACCGTTGTCCCGACTCGGATGCGGATACGGCGCCGACTTCATCGGCACGAACGCCGTCTCGCCCAATTCGCTCTTTTCCCACGTAATCGCCGGGCGCGAATCAGCCGCTATTGCGAACAGACCGCCGCGCATCCCAACGACGCAGGAGCAAAACAACAAGAAGAGTACGAATCGTCTCATGAACAGCGCCACGAACTCGACGCAATTAAGCGGAACGTCGTACCGCCCCCATCAACCAGCTTTCGATTTCTTCCGCCGAAACCTCAGGCGCAAACTCGGCTCTTGCAGCTTCGAATTGAGCGTTCTGTCCTTGAAGATAGAGAGGATATCGCTCCGTGTCACGATCCCTGCTAATTGGGTCGGCCGACCTCGACGCACGACCGGCAATCGGCCGATGTCGTGGTTCACCATGTGATCAACTGCCTGCCGGGCGGTTGTGTCCTCGTAGCAAACGCGAAGCAACGTGCTGACAACGTCTTCAACCTTTTTCTGACTTCGGTTAGCAGGAGAAAGCAAGTCGCGGCGTGTGACAACCCCGACGACAATGCCTCGATCATTCACTACCGGAAACCCTTGGTGCATGGCGTCGCTGCTGTCCGAGTTAAGCCAGGACCGCACGTTTGCCAGGTCCTCAGACGCCTTTAACGTCACGACGTTCGTCGACATGATGTCGCCGACCTGAACTTGTTCCAGCAAATCGGCTTCGTAGTCTGCCGGTGTTCGCACGCCACGACGAGCAATCTTTTCCGTCATGATCGAAGTCGGCATCGTGAGGCTCGAAGCCAGGTAAGATGCAGCGCAGCCGCCCAAAAGCGGTAAGATGCCGAACGGCTGCAGCGTCGTCTCAAACGCAAACACCGCCGATGCCAGCATCGCCCGCGACGCCCCCGCGAAAATCGACGCCATTCCCACCAGTGCCGCAATCCGCGGGTCTACCCCCAGCCAAGGCGCCGCTGTGGCAATGAGCGTCCCCATTACGGCTCCCAAACCACCGCCGATCATGAACAACGGCGCCAGCGTTCCGCCCGATGTTCCGCTCGCTAATGCAATCGACCACGAGATGAGCTTCATTGCGCACAAGACAAACGCCGCGTAGAGCGTTAAATGATCCGAAAGAATCGCCTTTATATTGTAATAACCTACGCCCAACGTATCCGGCACAAAGTAGCCGACAACGCCCACCACGACCGCGCCCATCGCCGGCCACCACATCCAGTGAATGGGCAACCGCTCGAACGCATCTTCAAAGATATAGACGAGTCGCGTCACGCCTACGGCAGCCAGCCCCAGAATCGCGCCCAGCAAAATATAAACCGCCAAGGCCGCGATGCTTGGCTGCTGCAGATTTGGCATGGCGAAAATCGGCTCCGGCCCTTCAATTAGCATCCGCACACCGGTTGCCGCATACGATGCCAACGCCACCGGAATAATCGAGCGCGGTCGAAACTCGAACAGCAGAACTTCGATGGCCAGCAATACGGCCGCCACTGGGCAGCCGAATGTGGCCGCAATGCCCGCCGCTGCGCCCGCGGCCAGTAATATCTTGCGCTCCGCCACCGTACTCGGCAAAAATTGCCCCAGCGCCGAACCCAAGGCGCCACCGGTCGCAATGATCGGCCCTTCGGCGCCAAACGGACCGCCTGTCCCAATTGCAATGGCCGAAGATATCGGTTTCAAAAATGTAATTCGTGCCGGTATTCGGCTTTCGTTCACTAGCACTTGTTCCATCGCTTCGGGAATTCCATCGCCGCGAATCGCCTGCGACCCGTATCGCGCCATGAAGCCAATGATCAGTGCTCCCACCACCGGAATCACGACGACAAACCATCCCAAATGGGGAACTGCTCCGGCCGGAGCATGCGTGGCCAACGAGAATTGCCCGTAAAACGACGCGTTCGTGATGAGCGCGATCAAAGCAAGCATGAACTGCGCCACGAAGGCCGACGCGACACCGAGGACGATCGCCAGCGCCGAAATGTAAACCGTGCGCCAACTAACTGAAAAACTCTCCGCCGGAACCTGCGCCGACTCTAAGACCAGGTCAAGCGACGGAGAGAGAGTCAATCCCTCCGTCGTCGCAGACATTGCTGTTTCGTGTTCGTTCATCTTTCAATGTCGTTAGCGTGGGCGCGCGGCCTTATATCGGCGTCAGCGAACCCATCGCCAGTTTCAATACTGCACAACAATTGGCGGAGCAGGTCCGCCAGTTGCTTTCTGTCCGTAGCAGCCATCCCACGCAACGCGTCGTTAGCCTCCACAAGTCGAATCGCGGCCGCACGCTCGATGGTCTTAAACCCCTCCGGCGTCAGCCTGACTCGCAGCGAACGGCGGTCATCCGGATCCGGATCCCGCGCAACCAGGCCCTGCTCTTCAAGCCGATCAATGCGGTTCGTCATCGCTCCGGATGAAAGTATCGTCGATCTCATCAGCTCCGTCGGAGTCATCGAGTACGGCGCGCCCCGCCGGCGCAACGTCCCCAACATGTCGAACGCCCAAATCGGCAGCCCAAATGGTTTCAGGGCCGCGTTCGCGCGCCGTTCCAGAATGCCGGCAAGCCTTAGTATGCGCCCGACTACCGCCAGAGGGCGGGAATCCAGGTCGGGCCGCTCTCCTCGCCACTGCCTTATGACGTTGTCTATGATGTCCCGCTCCACGCCCAAATTCTTGCATCCAGTTATCTTTATGTCAAGATACTTTATATCGAGATAAATGGGCCGAAATCCGCAGCCGCCGACCATCTTACGCGACTGCCTAACACTGGTTTCAAAACCATACCAGCCATATTTGGATTCGCAAGAACTCGGCTGAGCCCGAAGTCTTGCGACTTGAGCTACAAGGTTCTGAAACTGGTTCTGGTTGAAACAACCAGCCCCGACCGAATACAACTCAGCTTATCGGTCCGGAAAGGACTCACAGTTTGGCGATCGAGCGGACGCGGCCTTCATACGAATCAATCCTCACGGCGGCGCCATCCGCACGACACGAACCACCATATCCTCGCACAGATTCGCCACTTGTGGACCATTCGTTAATTCAGGCCCTCTATCCCCTTCGCTGCAGTTGCTAGCACGGAAGCGTCGATACTCCCGATGTCCCATCGACCGTTCGTCGCTCGCTCACAGTACAAGGACCGAACTATGTGGCGATCGTTCTTCTTGGCAATCGGCGCGTACTGCTGCCTGCTCGGTGTCGAGGCGCTTGCCGTCGAAAAAGCCGTGGTGAAAGTCAATCCCTCCAGCGCCCAAACCGCAACACGAGATTTCGTCCCGCCCGACTGGGCCCCCTGGAGCCTCCTGGGCATAGGCGCCGTCGTCGTGCTCTACTCGTTCTCGATCCCCCAACGCGTCGGCGGCGGGTGAGCACACTCTCAACTACCAAATCCGCAGTACGGACTGGTCGCTTCAGCGAGTAGTTCCAGCCACCGCGCACCGCATCACCTCAAAGCATCTTGCCCACAACGATTCAGCACGCCATGCTGACAGCGTGCCCGAGCAAGAATCTTTCAAATACGCCGACCGCCCCTTCGCACTCATCACCGGCGCGTCCTCCGGCATCGGCCGCGCCTTAGTCAACGAGTTCGTTGCGCACGGCTACAACGCTATCCTCTCCGCGCGCAGCGCCGAGAAGATGCATACCCACGCAGCCGACCTCGAACGCCGCTTCGGCATCACCGCGCTCGTCATCCCCGCCGATCTCGAATCGCCAACCGGCGCCGCCAACCTTTACGCAGATATCAAACGCCGCCACATCTCGCTCAGCGCACTAGTAAACAATGCCGGCTACGGCACCTTCGGCCTCTTCCAAGACATGTCGCTCGAATCCCAGCTCGCCATGATGCAACTCAACATGACGTCGCTCGTCGCGCTCACCAAGCTATTTCTTCCCGACTTGGTGGCCACCAACGGCAAAATCCTCAACATAGCCTCCACCGCTGCCTTCCAACCCGGCCCCTACATGGCTGTCTACTACGCCACCAAAGCCTTCGTCCTCAGCTTCTCCGAAGCCCTCGCCGCCGAGCTCGCACTCCCTCCGTCGGGGACTGTCCAAATTTTGCGAAGTCTTTGGACCAAAGCGGGACTGTCCCCTACCGCGCGCGCACGCGATGATTCCCGTTCTTCTGGCTCGCGACTCTCGACTCTCCGCTCTCGACCACGCGTCACCATCACCGCCCTCTGTCCCGGCCCCACCGCCTCCGGCTTCCAAGACAAAGCCGCCATGCGCCACTCGAAAATGGTCCGCGGCAAACGCCTCCCCACCTCCGAAGAGGTTGCCCGAAAAGGATTTCGTGCCTTGCAGCGCGGCAAGCGCGTCTACATCCCCGGCTGGAAAAACTGGCTCCTCGCCCAACTCCCCCGCCTCTCCCCCCGACGACTCGTCACCGCCGTCGTCATCTGGGTCACGGGCCCGGCCGAATAACCTACGCACCCTACGACGAGAAAATGCCAGAACGCCCCACCTCTTTCCCCGCGATGGGAACAGGTTATAGGAAGGGTGAGCGCAACACGATGTGATCGCTGCTACAATGCGCGCCGCAATCTTCGCCCGTCGTTCCACCCTCGGCACTCCACTCTCGTTCTAGCCCTCAACCTTCAACCTTCAACCCAATAGGAACATCCCATGAAAATCACGGTCATCGGCGGCAGCGGCCTCATCGGCGCCAAGCTCGTCAAACTCCTCCGCGACGCCGGCCACGATGTGCTCGCCGCTTCGCGCTCCACCGGCGTCAACACGCTCACTGGCGAAGGCCTGGCTGCCGCACTCGCCGGCACGGCCGTCGTCGTCGATGTCTCCAACGCCCCGTCCTGGGAAGACCGCGCCGTGATGGAATTCTTCGAAACCGCCGGTCGCAACATCCACGCCGCCGAAAAGTCCGCCGGCGTTGGCTACCACGTCGCCCTCTCCGTCGTCGGCACCGACCGCCTCCAAGCCAGCGGCTACTTCCGCGCAAAGCTGGCCCAGGAAAACCTCATCAAGTCCTCGGGCATCCCGTATACGATCGTCCGCGCCACGCAATTCTTCGAATTCGTCGCCAGCATCGCCGAGTCCGCTACCGTCCACGTCACTGACAAGGAATTAAGGAAGGGGCCAATGATAGTTCGCCTGCCACCCGCCCTTATGCAGCCCATCGCCGCCGACGACGTCGCCGCCATCCTCGCCGACATTGCGACCAGCCAGCCACTCAACACGACCATCGACATCGCCGGCCCCGACCCCATCCGCATGGACGACCTCGTCCGCCAATACCTCGCCGCCACTTCTCGCTCCTCGCCCCTCGCGCCTCGCCGCTCCGTCATCACCGACCCCACCGCCACCTACTACGGCATCCCCGTCAACGACCAAAGCCTCGTCCCCACCGGCCCGGCGCGACTCGGCCCAACCCATTTCAAAGATTGGTTAGCCGGCACAATACAACAATGTTAGTGATGAGCTATTCGGTCTCTGAAGACGGGGCCCGTACAAGGATACCTCGTCCGCATCCCAGCGGCTGACAGCTAGTAGCTTTGAACGACGGGCTCGCAGTCGAATGGCGGCGCAGTTGAATGCATGCAGCGGCGGAACCCGGCTCGCTTGCGTTCGCGTACTGCAACCAAGTTTTGATTAGCTGCTTTCACAGGCAGACCGACCGATGATCTGACCCCTGAACAGAAATATCACACGTTCCGCTGTCCAAAATAGCGACTAATGTTGTAATATACAGGTGTTCACAGCACGATCGGAGCGCATCCATGGCAATCAGTTACGACCAGATT
>DASZZA010000214.1:0-1800 GCA_035545135.1 Lacipirellulaceae bacterium
CAGAAGCGCCGCGCGGTTCTGCTCAATCTTGTTCGGCTCATCCTTGAACAGCCGCGCCACCTCGCGCAGGACGTCGACAAAGGCTGGCCGGCCGAAACGCGACTCCTTGGGAAAGTAAGTGCCGCCCCACACCGGCTCGCCCTTGGGCGTCAGGAACATCGTCAGCGGCCAGCCGCCCTGCTCGCCCAGCAGATGCAGCGCGTTCATGTAGATCTGGTCGATGTCCGGGCGCTCCTCGCGGTCGACCTTGATGCTGACGAACAGCTCGTTCATCACCCGTGCGGTCGCATCGTCCTCGAAAGATTCGTGCGCCATCACGTGGCACCAGTGACAGGCGGCATAGCCGATCGACAGCAGGATCGGTTTGTTGCTGCGCGCGGCCTCGGCCAGCGCCTCCGCGCCCCAGGGCCACCAGTCCACGGGGTTGTGCTTGTGCTGCAACAGATAAGGCGATGTGGCGCCGGCGAGTCGGTTCTCGTGCGGGGTGTCGGACGGCGCGGACATGACGGAACAGTAGCCCGAAACCGGCGTCGCACCTACCGCTTGTGATGCGGATCAATAATGCAGAATTAAATTCTCGAATTTTAGCGGATTCGGTCAGGAATATACCGCGAGGAAAGCTACCGCGGGCAGGATCCCCTTTGTCCCGAAGTGCAACAGCGAACGGCCGCAGAACTCACGGGCTATCGCCAGGCTCGCCGCTGATGCGGCTCGCACCTCGGGGTGACGGATCAACCGCGTTAAAGCGCGTCATCAGTTGCGCCGATCAGCCCTGCGAGCTGCACGACCCGGAGTGACGCGTCACGTTCGGACAGCTAGGGGCTTTTGACGCCAAAGCAGGTTGGCGCGGCAGCCTCGAGCTGCGGCGCAACGATGTGAAGCATCACAGCATTGTCCTCGTGAAGCTTGTTGGAATGCAGATATGTCTTCACGAAATTCACGGTAGCAGGGTTGGCCTCGAGATGGACTTTCTGCTTTTCGGACTCGCGCAGAAAATCGCCTTCTTTGCCCGCCGCAATGATGGCTTTGACGACGTCGAACAAAGTGGTGGCGGTGACGCGAACATTCGTCTTGCCGGCATAGAGCTTGAGATCGACCATGATTGCCTCCTTTGCGGCCGACAATTGTCTTGCTGTTATTGTCTGTTGCTGAGACTGGAGAGAGTCTTCTGGTTGTCGATTTCACGCAGCGCGCAATTCTGCGCCGGCGTCTTGTCCGGGGTGATCGGGCTTGTAAAAAGCAAGCCGGCATACGGCGGGCAGATTGCATTGCCGACGGACAGCGCGACCACCAGCTTGTGGACGTCCTTGCGCGAGGCGCTCATCGGCACGGTTGCCTGCGTGACATTGAGCCGGCTGAGATGTGCGACCGGCGTGATCGTCAGCGTAGGCGTAAGGGTGCCGGTGATCATCGTGGTGAAATTGAACGTGTCGGCCAGGACCGACACCTTCGGGGAGTCTGCGGTTTTGCCGGGCTTCTTCGCGGATTTTTTTGTCGGGGTGGGCGGATCCGTTGCAGCAAAGGCGGTGTCGGCGTTATCGAGCATCGCGCTTTTGGATGGAGGCGGCGCCAGGTTTTCGTGCTCGTTGAGATCGACGAAGGTCATGATCATTTCTTCGAGGCCGACCTTGCCGGTTATTGGATAGATATAATTGCCGGCTGTAATCGTGTCTGGGCCCTCACAGCCCGACAACATTCGCAAACCTCCGAAGGTATCAGCGATACGGAAATTGCGAATCGTCTCGCGTTGTCGATCAGTGGCGATCCCGGCGGCAAGACCGAATGTGCCATTCGTGAATT
>DASZZA010000215.1:0-1980 GCA_035545135.1 Lacipirellulaceae bacterium
AGCTGACCGATGCGAGGAAGGGCGTGGCGAAAATACCAACCGTAAATGGATTTGAAGGGCTGCCAAGTTGGCGTCGTGAACTCGAGGACGGCAAGGTGACCGCCGGGTGCGCAGACGCGGGTCATCTCTGTTAGCCCACGATTGGTGTCTGCGACGTTGCGTAATCCAAACGCGACACAGACGATTTGGAACGCATCGCCGGGAACCGGCAAGTCTTGGGCGTCGGCTTCAACGAATGTGATGCGCGAGTTGGCGCCCGCGCGGCCCGCTTTTTCGCGTGCAATTACCAACATTTCATGGCAGAAATCGGCCCCGAGGATCGGCGTACTGCCGCGGGCGGCGCGATCATACGCCAGTGCCAGGTCGCCGGTCCCAGTGCATACGTCGAGGATCGGCAGCGATCCCGATGGCGGAACTAGGCGTACGGTCCGCCAACGCCAGTAGTGATCGATTCCGAGCGAAAGCAGATGGTTCAAGAAGTCGTATCGCCGGGCTATTTGGCCGAACATACGGCGGACACGATCGGATGATTTATCGACGGGCATTTACTGGAATCGCTAATGAGTGCTAATACGCGCTAATAATATGAGCGAACGATCGGGGCAATGGCGGAGTCTTTCGTGTCGGCGGCTAATAGCGCACATTAACGGTTTAAAGATGGATGGCAGGTGGGAAAGCACTAACGAGCGCGACGATGCTACATCGAATATTGAACGTCCACTATTTACCCCGGAGCGTGTCCGAGCAAGACCTAGCTGAAAGTGTGGTGATTGTGATCGATTTATTACGGGCAACGACGACCATTTGCTGCGCGCTGGCGGCAGGGGCAAGCGAGGTGGTGCCGTTCCGCACGATTGAGGAGACGCTTGCCGCGGCAGAAACGGTGGGGCGGGAGAACGTCGTACTCGGGGGCGAACGCGGCGGCCGCCGCATTCAAGGATTCGACTTGGGGAACTCGCCGAGCGAGTACACACCTGAGGCGATTCGCGGTCGTCCGATTTATATCACGACAACGAACGGCACGCAGGCATTGTATCATGCGCGAATGGCGCGGCGTGTGCTTGCGGGGGCGATCATCAACCTGTCGGCCATGGCAGCGTCGGTGAGAGGCGAGGAGCGGATTGACGTGTTGTGCGCCGGCACCGATGGCCACGAGACACGCGAAGATATTCTGGCGGCTGGGGCAATTGCGACTCGCATGGTTGAGTTTTTCGGGGCATCCTGGTCGATGACGGAAGCGGCCTGCGCCGCCGTGAAGGACTGGAAGTCGCTGCAGCGAGCGGCCGCAGAATCCGGTCGTTCGCTGAGCGAAGAACTCGCTCTGGAGTTTCGCGATACATTGGGCGGGCGGAATCTTGTCGAAGTTGGTTTGGACGCTGACTTGGTCGATTGTGCCCAGATTGATCGGCTCGAGGTTGTGCCGGAACTAGATGTTGATAATTGGCGATTCACACCGCGCTAAGGCAGAAATCGCCGCGCTGGACTCTCGCCGACAAACGGCAGTAAAATGGCGACACAAACAACTGGACAAATTCGAGGCAAATTTTTGCCACAGAGGTCACAGAGGGCACGGAGTAAGCACGGACGAAGGACGAGTGATGAAAGAAGAAGGATGATTCTTGCACGGAATTATTCATCTCTCATCGTTTATCTTTCATCTGCTTCGTGAGCTTTGCCTCCTCTGTGGTGGAAAGCCTTGCGTATCAATCTAGGCAATCCACCATGGACATGGACAAACTTGTAGCGCTTTGTCGGCGGCGGGGATTTTTATTCCAGTCGAGCGAGATTTACGGCGGGCTGAACGGATTTTGGGACTACGGGCCGCTCGGCGCCGAGCTGAAGCGCAATATTCGCGAGGCGTGGTGGCGCGACATGGTCACCGGGCACAACGAGCTGGTAAAGCCGGCGGGGGCGCCTTCCACTTTTGAAATGGTCGGCCTCGACTCCGCGATCATCATGCATCCCCAGGTGTGGAAATGC
>DASZZA010000216.1:0-1545 GCA_035545135.1 Lacipirellulaceae bacterium
AAGCGCGGCAAGCTGTGGAGCAAGCTCGCAAAGGCAATTATTGTTGCTGCAAAGGCGGGTGGCGGTGATCCGAACAGCAATTTGCGGCTGCGGTACGCGATCATCGACGCCAAAGCCGGCAACATGCCGAAGGACACGATCGACCGGGCGATCAAGAAGGGCACGGGCGAGTTGGAAGGCGTGCAATTCGAGGAAGTTCTCTACGAAGGCTACGGACCCGGCGGCGTGGCGATCCTCTGCGAAATTCTTACTGACAATCGCAATCGTACGGCTGGCGAAATTCGCAAGATATTCGAATTGGCCGGCGGCAAGCTGGGTGCGACGGGCTGCGTTGCGTGGATGTTTGATCGCAAGGGACTGCTTTCGATTCCGGCGGACCAGGTCGATGAAGACACGTTGATGGAACTGGCGCTGGAGGCAGGAGCCGAGGATGTTCGTCGCGACGGCAGCAACTTTGAAGTCATTTGCGATCCCGACGCGTTTGCGAATGTTTGCGACGCCGTGGATAAAGCCGGACTGACGACGGAAGTCCGCCAGATCACGCGTGTTCCGAAAGACACGGTTGATCTAGACACGGAGACGGCGCGCAGCGTTTTGAAGTTGATGGACGCGCTGGACGATCACGACGACGTGCAGAAGGTTGCCGCGAACTTCAATATTCCCGACGAAGCGATGGCGGCCATCGAAGCGGCCGGTGGCTGATCGCGCAGCGACCAGCACGTACCAAATTTGAAGGCCTTGATGACGCCTTCGACCCGCCAATTCTTTCGAAAACGAGCGGCAAATCTTGGCTATTTGCGTTCCTTAGTCGGTGTAGCTTCCGACAAATTGGCACGACGTTTGCCTATCTATTTACCTCGCACGCCAAGGCTATTTTTGGCCGGGCCGTCGGTGTGATGCTGCGCCGCCGAACTGGAAACGATGTGGCAGAACGATCGTGCACTATTTGCTGATGTTGTCAGTCCGTTAGCGCACACCGACCGAGACACACTGAATAAGCGAGCCTTTTATGTACTTAATCCTGCTGATCATTTTGATTCTGCTTTTGCTTGGCGCTTTGCCTGCGTGGCCGTATAGCCGCGGGTGGGGGTACTATCCGAGTGGCGGCTTGGGGCTGATTTTGATCATCATACTTATCATCGTTCTTTTGCGAGGTGGATTCTAACAATCGAGTGGTTGCAGGAACAGGGAGGGAGACGAACGCGTTCGCTGGGGGCGCGCTCGTTTTTTGTTTGTGCGCGTGCGGGGAACGCAGTAAGCTGCCTGAGATGCAGATGAGGGCGGCCGACAGGGAGCATGCGTGCCCGCTGTTGGGCTCTTGATCAGGACATTGAGTTCAAAAACTTGGGCACGGAAATGCAATATCGCGAGCTAGGACGGACCGGATGGAAAGTCTCAACGGTGAGCTTCGGTGCCTGGGCGATCGGAGGCGCTTGGGGCTCGGTAGACGACAAGGAGTCGGTGGCCGCGCTCGATCGAGCGGTTGACCTCGGCGTGAACTTCATCGACACGGCCGACGTGTACGGCGACGGGCGTAGCGAGAGG
>DASZZA010000217.1:0-3520 GCA_035545135.1 Lacipirellulaceae bacterium
CGCAGAGCGTCTCGAAGAGAGTTTATCCCACAGCCACGCATCGCCGGAGATTGCCGCGGCTTGGACAGCCGAAATTGATCGCCGCATCGCGGCCTACGGGCGCGGTGAAATGGAGGCCACGGACGCCGCAATGTACATCGAACGGATGCGTCGTTACCTCGCCGACCATCGCGCTCGTAAAGTGAACTCGTGAAGCTGACAATTCTGATTGATATAATTAAATGTGCTGGATTGGGCCTTTTCCGCATCGTTTTACAAGGCGCGCATTATGCCAAGTTGGCAATTTGACTCCCATCTGAATCCGAACCGAACGGTTTCCATTCCGCCGGAAGTAGCCAATCAGTTGCATCCTGATTCGCCGCTCCACGTCGTACTGATGACAAGCGGCGAGAATGAAGACGCGGACTGGCAACGCCTATCAGCCGAGCAATTCTTCAAGGGATACGCTCCGGGCGACGCAATTTATGACGACCTACCGGAACGGTGATGTGTTGCTTGTTGTATTTCCGTTCGTTGACGAGCAACGAGGCAAGAAACCTCCAGCGTTGGTCATCTGCGACACCGGCGATCAGGACGTCGTTCTTGCTCGCGTAACGACGCAAGTAAGGCACGATCAGTTTGATTTGGAACTCATCGATTGGAAAGCTGCGGGCTTGCTAGCTCCGTCGGTCGTGCGATTGCACAAGCTCGCGACAATCGATAAGTCGCTCGTCCAACGCCAGCTTGGACGTGTATCCGATTCGGACTATAAATGCATCGCATCGCTGTTTCGCAAATTGTCAAGCACATGGTGACTGCCGCGGGCGGTCACCGCCGTCCTCCTTTGCGATAGTAAGTCTTTGATCCGACGCGCTCATAGAATAGCAGCGAATCAATGCCATCGGCGTCACGTTGCGATAAGACATCTTGGATCGATTCGCCGATCCAAACGCGGCCAGACTTTGGATCAATTCCTGCGGTCTTTCTGAGCTTGTCCGAAAGGTCATGCGTTTGCTGGTACTCGACCCAAATCCGCTCAGCCTTGGCCGGCCGTCGGTCTCGAAAGCCGAAGATGGCTCCAAACGTGAATCCGAGCGGGGCTCCTGTAAACATAGCCATTAAACCGACTGCCATACCGGTGCTCGGATCGTATTCACCGGTAGAATACCACTCAAACGCGCATATGGCGAAGGAAACGCCGTACCAGCCAATGATCATACCGCAGCAGCCCCAAGCAAACGATCGTAACGCTCGGCCTATCATTAATGTAAGCCTAATGAAGAAGTGAAGGACTCGGTATGAAAGCGATCGCCTTTCCCATGATTATCCAGCTCGCCGGCGTTCTTGTCGATTGATGGCCGGCTGTGTCGTGCCGGCGATGATTGGCAGCGCGGGCATTGCGAACGGTCCATGCCGCCCGGCGGAAGTGCCATCCCAGGCGTGCTCTTCGATCCGCTCCAGAATCATTTCCGCCACGGCGACCGCATCGCGCCCCGCCGCGCCGCCCACGCGCGGCGCCCTGCCCGTTCGCACGGCGGCTACGAAGTCGCGCTGCTCTTCTTGAATCGCGTTGACCGGCTGCGCGTCGCGCGAGCTGCGGACCAGGAGTTTGTCGAACACATGGTCTTTCCAGTACGTGCGCTCGTCCGCCGAGAGTTGATCGGCCCGGAACTCGCGACGCAGGACGGCGTCGCACGGTTTGACGACGGCCGCTTCGTGCGTAGCAAAATTGATGGACGCGCTGCCGCGCGACGTGAAGACCGACATCGTTCGCTGCTGCTGAAAGCTCACTCGCGATGCCGAAAGCTGCGCCACGCAGCCGCTCGCGAATGTCAACCGCGCCGTGGCTATGTCCTCATGCCCGCCGAGTACGGAGATTCCCAGAGCCTGTACGTCTTCGACGGTCGACTTCGCGAGCGAAAGCACGATATCTATATCGTGGATCATTACGTCCAGCACGACGCCGATATCGGTCGAGCGAAACGTGTAGCCACTGGTGCGAGTGGCATCGATGTACTTGGGATCACGCACATCCGCCGCGACCGCAGCCAGCGCCGGATTGAAGCGCTCGACGTGGCCCACCTGTAGCGCGACGTTCTTCTGCCTCGCAAGTGTAACCAGATCATTCGCCTGGTCGGCTGTCAGCGCCAGGGGTTTTTCCACCAGCAGCGGCACGCCACAGTTCAACAATTCCATGCCGATCGAATGGTGATACGACGTGGGCGTCGCCACGATCGCCGCCTCGACGTCGCCAATGAACTCTCGGTAATCGGCCACCGCGCGGGTGTGGGTTTCGTGAGCGACGCTGTTGCGGGCCTCTTCCACCGGGTCGGCAACCGCCACCAGCTCGATTTCTTCGAGCCCCGCCGCGATCCGCGCATGGATGCGGCCAAGGTGTCCCGCACCGACGACGGCAACACGTAACGGGTTCACGCCGCTCTCCTTGTTTCTCGGCTGCGGCCGTGCTTGCCCTCCTGCTGTCCTTCGACGAACGAAAGCAGTTGGTTCACCTGCGGCACAAGCTGGCCGTTGCCGCGGAGGATTTCGCGTGCCGGGTCGACACCGACCTTCGCACGGTAGATGAGTCGATGGGCCTCGGCCAGGCAGTCGATCACATGGGTCGTGAATTCATGCCGCTTGAGCGCCACGATGTTGATGCATCGCGGCCGGGCCGGGGCGCCCTCACACAACATGAACGGTGGCACGTCATGGAGCACGCGGCTCAAGCCGCCAATGAAGCTGTAACTGCCGATGGTGGTGAAGTGGTGCACCGCCACGGCGCCGCTCAGCGACGCGTAATCGTCGATGTGCACATGTCCGCCGAGCAGGGTGCCGTTGGCAATGATGATGTGATCGCCCAATTTGCAATCGTGGGCGATGTGGCAGCAGGCCATCAGGAAATTCTTATCGCCGATGCGCGTGATGCCGTCCTCCTTCTCGCTGCCGCGATTGATGGTAACCCCTTCGCGAATCGTGTTGCCGTCGCCAATCACGACCTGCGTGTCGCTGCCGGCGTAACTGATATCCTGAGGCTCGCCGCCGATGACGACGTTCGGATAGATCACATTGTCGTGACCGATTGTCACGCGACCCATGATCGTCACGGAACTCAGGAGCCGCGTGCCACTGCCAATTTGCGCGTGGGGACCGATGACCGAGAAGGGACCGATTTCGACATCGTGGTCGATTTCCGCCGTTGGATCAACTGACGCGGTTTCAGCAATGTGAACTGCCATCACTGAGTTCTCCGATTGCCGCCAAAAACCTGGCGAAGACAAGGTTGAACTTTTGCAATTGTCTCGAACTTACTCGTCGTCACGCTACGCACACCGTCGTTGAGCCATTGTGTCAAAACGCCGCCCGGTCTGGTCCGCTTGTTCCAACAGTCGCTTGGCCAACTCAGCGTGAAGATGATGTCCGCAGCGATAGCCGACGACGTGACCAATCACTTCGCAGCCGGTAAGCGCTAAGTCGCCGACCACGTCCAAAAGTTTGTGACGTACGCATTCGTCCGGGAACCGCAGAGTATTGTCGATCGGGC
>DASZZA010000218.1:0-3059 GCA_035545135.1 Lacipirellulaceae bacterium
ATCCTTCGCCCAATACGGATGCCATCGATCCGTTTTCGTCGTCGAATGTGCTGATCGATCATGTGTACTCAGACGTGGGAGACGATAACGTCGCAATCAAGTCGGGGCCGATCAACTCGCCGGGGCCAGACTCGCCGAGCACGAATATCACGATTCGCGACTGTACGTTCATGCATGGGCATGGTGTTTCAGTGGGCAGCGAACTTGCGGGTGGGGCACAGAATATTCTGGCGGAGCGGATTCACTTTGAGGGAACGGACAATGGGATCCGCGTGAAGGCCAACCGCGATCGCGGGAATGATGTGGGGAACCTGGTGTTCCGCGATCTGGAAATGAAGGACGTGAAGAACGCAATCATCATCAGCGAGTACTACCCGAAGGTGCTGCCGCCTGCAGATGCGACGGCGCAGCCCGTGGGCCGGCTCACACCGCACTTTCACGACATCACGATTCAGAATGTAACGGCAACGGGCAGCGATATGGCGGGCGCGATTGTGGGATTGCCGGAGTCGCCGGTGAAGAATGTAACGCTGACCAATGTGAAGATCAGCGCGCGAAAGGGGCTGACGATTGGCTACGCGGATGTAAAGGGAACAGGCGTGGCGGTGCAGGCTGCCGAGGGCGAAGCGATTATGAAGGGGCCTGGCGCTGAGGTGGAACTGAAGTAGCAAAGAGTCGGCTAGTTGGCAGGTCAGCAAAGTCAGCATGAATAGCCCGTGTCTCTTAAGAGACATGGGCTATTCATTTTTAGAGCCAGACATCGCTCGATGTTTTTGACTTACTGATTGACGCCGCTTGCGAGGAAGCCGCCGTCCACGACTAATATCTCGCCGGTGACGAAGGATGCTGCGTCAGACGAGAGATAGATGGCTGCGCCAACCAGTTCTTCTGTTTTGCCGAAGCGGCCCATGGGGGTGCGCATCAGCAGTTCCTGGCCACGTGGGGTGCTGTCAAGGAGCTTGGCGTTGATGTCGGTGCGGAAGACGCCGGGAGCGATGGCATTGACGGTGACGCCCTTTTTGGACCACTCGACAGCGAGCGAGCGCGTGAGTGAGGCGACGCCGGCTTTGCTGGCGGCGTAGGCAGCCACTTCAGTGAGAGCGACGAAACTGTTCAACGACGCAATGTTGACGATGCGTCCGTAGCCGCGCTCGATCATGTGTTTGCCGAAGATCTGACTGGCGCGGAGCGTGCCGGTTAGATTGGTGTTGATGATGCCGTTCCACTCTTCTTCAGAGAGGTCGAGTGTGGGCGTGCGCTTGATGATGCCAGCGCAGTTGACGAGGATGTCGACCTTTCCGAAGGCTTCAAGCGTGGCGGCGAGAAGCTTTTCAAGCGAGGCGCGGTCGTTGACGTCGGAAGGAATGCGCAGGGATTTGCGGCCTCGGGATTCGATTTCGGCTGCAACTTCATTAACCTGCTGTTCGCGGCGGCCGGTAGCAATGACATCTGCGCCTGCATCAGCAAGGCCGAGGGCCATGGCGCGGCCAATACCGGAAGTGCCTCCGGTGACGACTGCGGTTTTGCCTTCAAGGCTGAATAAATTTGTGCTCATCTGGTCTCCGTTTGAGTTGGTACTTTCCCAGGTCTCAGAAGCGAGGCCTGAGGCGCCCATGTTCTTGCTGAGTTGGCTTATAGGCTGCGACCTAAAAAGACAGGCGCAATGTGGCGGTCGTAGAGATTTTCGGTTACGTTCTTGGCGATGACGGGTTCGTTGGCTTCGAGCAAGTTGATGTAACGCGGGCCCATCTTGGCAGCTATTTTGAAGCCGACATGAAGCAACTGGCGGACACTGTCGTTGTAAGCCGGGTCACCCTCCACATGACGAAGCGCAGAGGTGTATTGCTCTGAGGTCCATTTGCTGACTTGTGCCGCTGAAGGCAATTTTGCCGGGTTAATGTCTATCACGGTTGCATAGGGCGCGCAGAGCTCTTCGAGATGCGCGAGTGCTTCTGCGTAGATTTCCTTAGCGAGTGCGAGTCCATCGCCGCCGGCTTCAGCGAGTCCGATGAGTTCTTCGAGCCATGTGGTTCCGGCGGTCTTGAGGTGCACGCCCGCGCCGGTGCGCTGCATGGTGGCGCAGATGGCGGGATAGATGGAGAATTTGTCACTGCCGGAGTGGACGCTGAGCTTAAGGTCGCCGGGCAGGCCGTACTGGCGGACTGCATAGGCGATGGCGGCAACGTCAAGCGCCATCTCGCGCTCAAACTGGGCAACGTTGCCGACGTAGTCTACGCCCTTGTTGAAGCGTCCGCTGAACTTGGGCGCGATGGTCTGCACAGGAATACCTTCGTCGGCAATGGCGGCGAGGATGATGAGCAGCTCGACTGGGCTCTGCGCGCGATCGGTCTCATCCATGGAAACTTCAGGAATGAAGTTGCTCGCGCCTTTGGCGGCCTCGACCTTGCGGTAGACTTCGCCGGCTTTTTTTACCGCTGCGAGGAACTTTTGCGCGGTAGCGGAGAGGATTTCGCGGGTGATCTCGAAGGGCTGGTCAACACCTGCGAGCTCGATGCTGCCAAGAAGCTCGGGATGGCGGCCGACGAAGGCTTCGATGTCGGCGGCATCGGCGGGTTGGCCTATGAAGTCGGCAACGTCAATGGTGAAGAAGTCGCAAGGCGCAAGGAAGCGGTCGACGGTAGCCGTGGTGATATGGTCGGCGTCGCAGTAGTACGGGAGCTTCCAGTTGAGCGCTTTCACGGCTGCGTCAGCGGCCTGGCGCGTGGAGGCTGGCTCCGAGCCGATGATGGTGTGTTCACGGTTGGACTTGTTCCAAACGGGGACGACTTCAACGCCGCTTTCGAGTGCTTTGACGCAGGCCTGGAGTTGGGCTTTGGCCTGGTGGGCGAAACGGTCGCCGGTGCCGACCGAAAATCTTCCGAGCTTCAAATTTGATGCCATATGCATTCCTGTTCTTTGTTGTTAGAGACGGCTGCGGTGAGCCCAGAGGCCCAGCGCGGGGTTGGCGATGAAGAAGATCTTTTCGCCGTCGACTTCGTTGAACCCGTTAGCGAGTTTGTGAGGATCGTAGCGGGTAAGCATGGTTTTGAGATCGCCGT
>DASZZA010000219.1:0-2658 GCA_035545135.1 Lacipirellulaceae bacterium
TGGCGGGGGCGCTATCTTTTGCTCCTTCTCAATCGCTTTCTTCTCAAAATCTCCCGGTTTTGTCGAACTCGGATTTTCCTTCGCGCCGGCTTTTGTTGCCGGCGTTTCGGACTTGGGGCTTTCCTCCTTCGGCCCATTGTCTTCCATCAGGCCCAAATCGGCCTTGACGAACTGGCTTTTGTGGTCGTCGTAATACTTGGCGATTTCCGCGTCCGTCACTTGGCCTTCGGCCTTCGTGACGAAATCGTCGTATACGGCTTCGACGAATTGCAGATCCATCTTCCGCGGAATCTTGAAGCCGGGCGTCGGCGACGGCAATTCGATATCGCCATAGAACTCGGGAGTCGCTTCGCGATCCTTGTACTTGTCGAAATAGGATGCAACTTCCGCATCGGTCGGATTCTTGACATCGGTCATGTATTCTTTCGCCGGAACAGCCGCCGCCTCGACCACGATCCGGTCGTTGGTCTTCAGCCAGTCGCTCCAACGCTGCTGCGGAGTCACGGTGAGAGCCGCGAATTCGTGACTGTTGCGATACGTGTGCGCCAGCATCGCTTCACGTAAAGCGTCCATTACGTAGTCGATCGATGCGCGGCCGCCCGCTCCCTGCGAGCCATTGAGGATCTGTCGCATCTGCTCACGGCTAACATTGTGCCGGCCGAGCTCATCAAGGTATTGCAGCATCGTCTGATCGCTAACTTTCATTCCTGCGGCGCGTGCCGCATCGGCGTACAACTTTGTTTGGACGACGCTCTGTTCGACGTGCTGTTGCGGTGTATCCGGCGCGAGGAGTCTTTGGACACGTAACGGCGGAGGGTCAACCCCGGCTTCCCTGGAAGGCATTTCGCCCACGCCCTCGACCTGTCCCAGAAATCGGTTGAGAACATGCCGCCGAAAAACCAGGTCGTTTAGCTGAGCGTTCGTCAAACTGCCGCCGTCCCATTGAACGGCAACCGCCCGAACATCGTGCTCACCCGCGGCGTTAGAAGCTTTCAAACGGCCGAGATATGCGACCAACGAATCGCCGACCACGAAGACGAACATCAAAATGACGCCCGCAATCACCAGCAGCGTCTTTTGGTACTTACGAAAAATGCGAAAAGGACTAGCCATGTATCCGTTGCGTGAATAGGTCCGCCGAGCCGAAGCGAACAAGGAGAAATGACGAATTCCCGAATGACGAATGCCCAAAACCCCGTTACGCAGCCGTCGTTCGGGAATTCGTCGTTCAGACGGCACCGCTCGGCCTGCGGCGCATCGACGGGCCCTGCAGCGGACCATCTTGACATCCGACCCGGTCGGCAAGTAATCATTGACGGCTTGGCCGCTGAAGGCAAAGCACTCGATTTTAGGTGCATTCGACGTAAATGCAATCCCAATAGGGAGTGTCGATCACCCGACTCGCTTGTGCCACGCGTATCATTGGCGTCGTGCCGCTTGCCGACAATCGGGCCGCGGAAAACAATGCCCACGCCCCTGGCGGAGCTAAGGCCGTCGCGTGACACTTGTACCGGTCACGCGATTAAATTCAACTTTCGCGGTTGGAGAATGGCCCGCATGTGGGGAAAAAGCGGGTCAAATAGACCCATTGACCCTCGGCTCACGCCGAGCCGTCCGCCAAGCAGATAAACCACCCAGACTAGCATCCCAGATTATTTATTCCACGTATTTTTACAAGACAATGGCCAAGCGCAAGACTTCTAATTCGACGGCGGGGCCTCCCAGCCACGCATTGGTGATTGTCGAGTCGCCCGCCAAAGCGCGGACGATTAGCAAATACCTGGGCCGTGGCTTTACGGTGGAGGCGAGCATTGGGCACATTCGCGACCTGCCGCAGGGCGCCAAACAGATTCCCGCGCAGTACAAAAGCGAGCCGTGGTCGAACCTGGGCGTGAACGTACATGACAACTTCACGCCGATTTACATTGTCCCGCCGGGCAAGAGCAAACAGATCAAGCTATTAAAAGAGCGCCTGAAATCGGCCGACGCGCTGTACCTGGCAACCGACGAGGACCGCGAGGGCGAAGCCATTAGCTGGCACCTTCTCGAAGTTCTCAAGCCGAAGGTGCCCGTGCACCGCCTCGTATTCCACGAGATCACGAAAGATGCGATTCAAGACGCCTTGAAATCGCCCCGCGACGTTGACGACGGATTAGTGCGTGCGCAAGAGACCCGTCGTATTCTCGACCGGTTGTATGGATATGAGGTCTCGCCGCTCTTGTGGCGCAAAGTGCGGCCGAAGCTCTCGGCCGGCCGCGTGCAAAGTGTGGCCGTGCGGATGATCGTGGAGCGCGAACGCGAGCGGATGGCATTTGTGTCGGCGAGCTGGTGGGATCTCATCGGCCGATTCGAAAAAACGAACGGACAGCAGCTCCAAGCGGACGTTGTGTCGGTGGACGGCCGGCGCATTCCCGCGGGAAAAGATTTCGACCCATCGACCGGACAAATCAAGAACAAGGACCTGATGCTGCTGGACGGGCCAGCGGCGGCGGCGCTTGGCGAGCGAGTGCGCAGCGGCCAATTCCGCGTTGCCAACGTCGAGGACAAGCCGTACACCTCGAAGCCGTATCCGCCATTTACCACTAGCACGTTGCAGCAAGAGGCGAACCGCAAGCTCGGCTTCACGGCCCGCCGTACGATGCAAGTCGCCCAGAGCTT
>DASZZA010000220.1:0-3177 GCA_035545135.1 Lacipirellulaceae bacterium
ATCTGGTGCCCCGGTTGATCAGAAGCCAGGCCCACGCCGCGTTCAATACCGAGGCAACGATATTGAGCCCGATGCCGAGAGCGGAGTGTTCGAGCTTGACGCCTTCGATCAGCGCCGAGCGGGCCTTAAGAAGGATCAGCACGGCAGCAACGGCAATCATTGCGCCTTCAAACATCGCCGCCAAGAACTCAGCCTTGTGGTGGCCGAACGGGTGATCCGTATCGGCGGGCTTGGCGCTGACCCGGATGGCGGCGAACGCGGCGATGGCCGTCATAACGTTGACGATGCTTTCGAGCGCGTCGGAAAAAAGCGCGACGGACCCTGAGACGAGATAGGCAGCGTACTTGACCATCACAACCGCGAAGGCGATTGCGATGTTTGCCGCTGCAACTCGGCTGATTTTGAGGGTGTCGGTGGCCATGCCGTCTATTGTGGGGCTGTAAAAGGCCTACCTGCCACATTCGAGCGCTCACCGCCACCACGCTTCGTCGTGCCGGGATGTGCGCCGCAACGCCGCTGTTATCCACACACCTCAACGATGAATGTCTCGCCGCAGGCGCGCGAATCTGATGCTCCAATAAACGGGATTATGGGTCGCCGGTCTGCCTGAACAGGCCTGATGGTTTGGGGGAATCATGGCCAATTTCACAACGCACATCGCCGTTGGAACGATCGTCTCAGGCGCACTCGCAACGTTGACGCTTGCGGCGAACGTCGTTGCCCCGGAAAACCTGGTGGCCGTGACGATGGCCGGCGTTCTCGGTTCCGTGCTTCCCGATATCGATCTCAAGGATTCGCGGCCGAGCCGGGCGATGTTCGCGGGGCTGGCGATCTTCTTTTCGTTCGCGGTGCTGTTCAACGCGGCGACCAAGCTTTCGATCGCGGAGCTATGGATTTTATGGCTGGGTACGCTGTTGGCCGTGCGCTATGGACTGCACTCCATATTCCACCGGATTTCGGTGCATCGCGGCATCTGGCATTCCATTCTCGCGGCGGTGTTCTGCGCCATCGTGACGGCGATCGTGTTTTATCACCTGCTCAATAAGCCGGCCGGCGTGGCATGGCTTGCCGCGGCGTTCATGTTCCTCGGATACATGACACATCTGACGCTCGACGAGATCTATTCGGTCGACGTCATGGATACGAGGCTCAAATCGTCATTCGGCACGGCATTGAAGTTCTTCGATCGCCGCCACTTCTATTCTTCCGTGGCAATGGCTGCGGCGACGTTCGGGGCCATCTTTCTATCGCCGTCGACCCGCACCTTCGTCGATGGATTGGGTTCGCGCGATCTTTGGAGCGGCCTCGAACATCGGCTGCTGCCGACCGATAAATGGTTCGGTCTTGTGAACGGCCCTTATTTGGCACATCGCCAGCAAGAGGCTTCGCCTTCAGTCGAGACGGGCTCGATTGCTCAGGGTGCCTCGGAACACAAGGTTCCCGAGGCACCGGCTGCCGCCGGCAATGGTCTGAGCGATCAATCGGCTCCCGCTGATGCTTCCGCTCCAGCGATAGAACCGGCGCCGACTAATGGCTCGAATGGTCGCGCAGACCCCTGAAAAAATTGGACGTCAGCGCGTGGGCGTACGTTTGTGCCGTCGCGGGCGTTAGATGGGCGCCCTTTTCGCTCGCCGCGATGGACGCGATGCCGTGAACACCGGCAAACAGTGCGCGGGCCGACGTGTCGAGTTCCTGAAGCGAAGCTTGGGGCGTGGCCGGAGCCAGAGCCTTGCGCATGATTTCCGCTAAATTGTTCAGGTGCTCATGGAAGGGCGCGGGCACCGTGCTCGGACTGGGAACGCTGTGTGCAAATAGAAGATTCCACATGCGCCGATTGGCGAGCGCGAAGTCCACATAGGCTCGGGTGAGCGCATCGATGTTCTTTTCGCCGTCATCGCCCAACGGCA
Organism: Lacipirellulaceae bacterium; assembly: GCA_035545135.1. Classification (GTDB taxonomy): domain Bacteria; phylum Planctomycetota; class Planctomycetia; order Pirellulales; family Lacipirellulaceae; genus JABDGM01. The sequence goes on from DASZZA010000220.1 coordinate 1,908, forward strand.
CTTGTTTCAGGTGGTCGACAGTTCGTCCAAGAAGCTGAACCTGAAGTGTCAGCAGAACGTCATCCAGATTTTCAAAGATGTTGTAGAGCGTTCCTGGCGAATAGCCGATCATGCGCGCGATTTCGCGGGCGGAAAGTCCGGCAATGCCATTGCGTTCAACGATGGATCGCGATGCGTCGAGAATTAGCTGTCGAAGCTCTTCCGGCGAGTGAACGGATCTCCTGCCCATTGCTCAACTCCCCTGCGGGCTGTACGCCGCGTTCAGACTTTAGCTCACGAATGTAACAACACCAAGGGGCACTGAACGCCGAACAACGCGGCGCGCGAACCGAACGCTCAAAAAAAGTGCATTTTCCAAGGCTTTAGGAATGGATCACGATTTGATCCGTACACAAACGCTTTTGCAAGTCAATCGCGACGAAATTGCATAATTGAATCGTGTTACGTAGCTGAACGACCAAAAGAAAATGCCGTGTACGCCCAAATCAGCCGCTACCGGGCGGACATTTGAGGTTTTGGGTCTCCTGACCGTAGAAGACGGACCCGTATCGTGGGGCAAACGTCATTTTGTCAGACCAAGTCATTTCGCTGACGAGGCCAGGAACGATATTGGCCAGAAGCGGCTTGTAGACGTACTTCGCCTCGACAAGGATCGCCGCGTCGCCGGCGCTGATCATGTTTTCCGCCGGCATTGATTTCAGGTCGCCGCAACTAGCGATCGGCATGTTGTGATAGGACCATGACCACTCGACTTTGGTCTTCTTGGCGTCCGTGCTCGAGGCGCGTAGTTGCGTGATCGAGAGCTGCAGGGGAGAAGAGCTGTAGGGCTCCATCACATGCTCCGCCGAAACCAGCACGCCGTCGAGAGTGTTCGATGCGTCGGTCGGGCTGGAGCCAACTTGTTTTTCGCGGGCCACGAGGTCTCCGACCATTGCCGTCGCCCGTTGGAATCGCTTGTTGACGAGCAGGGCCCGCGACACCTCGAATGTTCCAAACGTCATCAGCATCAGTAACGGCGCGAGGAACGCGAATTCGACGGCGGCGATGCCCGACGTGTTGGATGCGAACGTGCGAAGCCGGGCTTTGACGATCGAATGTGAGGTGGCGCGCATGGGTGGTGTCCCGCGGGGTGATTGTTGCTCAGCCTGTTGGATACGGCTCGCTGCGGAATGCGGTCGAGGACTGCAACATCATCGATCCATCCGACATGTTACCGAGTTTCATGAAGGGGAGGCGCGCAGGGAAGCTCCATTTGTAACATGCGGTCACC
>DASZZA010000221.1:0-6991 GCA_035545135.1 Lacipirellulaceae bacterium
GCCCGGGAGTGTTGATTTTCGACGCTACCATAAAAGTGGAGACGTGCTCATGCCACTTGCACCTTCTTTGCGCCGCGCCGCCGCCGGATTTTTGCTCCTGGCCGCCGCCGCTTTCGCCGGCCCGCTCATTCCTCCTCCCGCGACGGAAGCTCCGCTCGCCAGCCGGCCCGGAAAAGAAACCGCCGTTTTCGCCGGAGGATGTTTTTGGGGTACCCAGGCGGTGTTTCAGCGTGTAAAGGGCGTGCTGGCCACCAGCGCCGGATATTCGGGCGGCGAGGCACACACCGCCACCTATCGGCAGGTGGTTACCGAAACCACCGGGCACGCGGAATCGGTGCAAGTGATCTATGACCCTTCGCTCATCAGCTATAGCAAGCTGCTGTGGGTCTTCTTCTCGGTGGCGCACGATCCGACGCAGTTGAACCGGCAGGGTCCGGACGTGGGAACGTCGTACCGGTCGGCGATCTTCTACACCAACGCGGAGCAGGAGCGGCTCGCCAAAGCATACATCGCGCAGCTCGACGCGCAAAAGGCATTTCCAAAGCGCATCGTGACGGAGGTCACTCCCCTTAAGGCGTTTTATCGCGCCGAAAATTATCACCAGGACTACGCATACTACAATCCGGACAACCCGTATATCGAAGTTTGCGACCGTCCCAAGATCGCCGCCCTGAAGCGGCAGTTCCCTGAATTGTTCGTGGACTACAAGCCGAAGAAGTAGCGCCGCCGCGGCTCTTCGTACAGAATATCTGCATGAATAGAATATGGGTGCGCATCTCGGCTGCGATGGCCAGCGCCCTCGAAATGTCCTAACAGAAGGAGCGGGCAATCCCATGTGGCACAGGCTGAAGACGCTGTGGCGCAACCTGACACGCAAACAAGTGGTTGAGGACGATCTCGCCCGGGAACTCGATTCCTACCAGACAATGCTCGCAGATGAACGATCGCGCGCCGGAGCCGATCCAGGCGCGGCGTTACGCACCGCCCGACTCGAAATGGAAAACCTGGAGCAAATCAAGGAAAACATGTCCGATGTTCGCCTCGGCGTCGCGATTGAGACATTCTTCTCAGAATTACGCCAAACGTTGCGCGGCCTGAGCCGTAACAAAGATCTGAGTATTCTTTGCGGCACAATGCTCGCTCTAGGGATCGGCGCCGCGACTGTGATCTTCAGCATCTTCTACGCGGCCCTTGTTCAACCTCTGCCCTTTCGCGACCCCGACCGCCTGGTTGAGTTGCACGAGTCGCGCCTGAGCCGTGGCATTGATGTGGCGGCCTTTACCGAGGCCAATTTCTGGGACGTCCGCGCGCAGAACCATTCCTTTAAAGAAGTCGCGGCCTTCCACTACGACGAAGCCATCCTCACAGGCGACGGCCCGCCGGAGAAGGTCACGGACCGATCGGTTACCGCCGGCTTTTTTCGCACTCTCGGCGTGTCTCCCGTGTTGGGCCGAGATTTTTCTTATACCGACGATCGAAACGGATTTAACAACCGCGTCGTGATTCTCGGCAATAAATTCTGGCGAAGCCGGTTCGGCGCCGATCCTCACATCATCGGCAAAGTGCTGCGTCTGAACGATCAAGCCTGCATCGTCGTGGGTGTCCTCCCACCCGGCGAGCCTTGGATTGACGATCAGATCTATCAGCCGTTCGGCTACCGTGCGGATGCCGACCGTGGTAGTTGGGAATTCTCCGTGATCGGCCGGCTCGCGCCCGTTGTGTCCCTGCGAGCCGCTCAAGCGGATTTGGAGCGGGTCGCCGCTGCGCTGGACAAAGCCTACCCCGCGGAAGACAAAGGCATCGGATTTTCTTTGTCACCCGCGAGCCGTTGGGTCGCCGGCGACAAGGCGCGCCGGGCGCTCTGGGTTCTTGCCGGCGCCGTCAGCTTTCTTCTCCTGATTGCCTGTTTGAACATGGCCAACCTGCTGCTGGCGCGCGGCGCCACCCGGCAGCGTGAGATTGCCGTTCGCATCGCTCTCGGCGCGGGACGCGCACGCTTGATTCGCTTCGTGATGATGGAATCGCTTCTCCTCAGCGTCTTCGGCACGCTGCTTGGCTTGGCACTCGCTTACGGAACCTTGCGCGGGCTCCAGGCAATGGAGGTCCGAGGCATCCCGCGTCTGTCCGATGCCGGCCTCAATCCCTGGGTGCTCGGATTCTCCGTATTAATTGCCATTCTGACCGGTGTGCTCTCCGGACTCGCACCTGCATTACAAACGCCCGCGGGCGGCGCCGCGAATGCCATGCGCGATGGAGATCACCAAACCGGCAGCCGCGGACAAGGCCGTTTGCGGGCGCTCCTGGTAACCGCCGAAGTTGCAATTTCCTTTCTTCTGCTGGTGGGCGCGGGTTTGCTCATCCGAAGTTTTGCGGAACTCATGCGCGTCGACCGTGGCTTCCAAACCGAAAACCGCCTGATTTTCTCTGTAAGCATGCCAGGGTCGTATTATCAAAACGGCGTTGGCAAGCGCTTTTTGGACCGCTTCTTCGAACGTCTTTCTGCCGTTCCGCGGGTGGTGGCCGCCGGCGCAGTCAGCAGCCGGCCGGTAGAAGGAGCGGACACAGGCATGGGGATCGCCGCTATTTCGGATAACAACGGCGGCCATCCGGGACCGCCACCTTGGGCCGGATGGCGTATCGTTTCGCCCGGTTACTTCCAAGCGGTTGGTTTGCCTCTGCTCCGCGGCAGGGTTTTCGATGAGAGCGATAAGCCAGTCTGGGCCGAGCGCGGCCAACCCGCCCCGCCCCGCCGTGTTGTGATCAGTCAGCGTTTGTCCAAATTGCTCTTTGCGGATACGGACGCAATTGGCAAACGTGTCGCTCTCTGGAAAGGGCAAGGCGATCTGGATGCCGAAGTGATCGGCGTAGTGGCTGACAGCCGCGAACGAGGTCCTGCCTCCGATCCCACTCTCACTGTCTATCTTCCATATGGCCGGAACGCCCTCGTTTCGGAGTTCGTTCTGCATACGCGTGGCAACCCGCTCGCCATCGTGCCCACTGTGCGCACCATCGCAGCCGGGCTCGATCCTAATCTTCCTCTGGCCGACGTTCGTTCGTTCGAGGAAGTGGTTCACCGTTCTCTCGCGCCTCAGCGTTTTAACGTTATTCTTCTCACTGCGTTCGGTGGTCTTGCCCTGCTGCTCGCCACCATCGGCATCTATGGCGTCCTGGCTTACACCATGAACCGGCGTACTGCTGAGATCGGCCTGCGCGTGGCCCTGGGCGCCAGCCGTGCCAACATTCTCGGTATCGTTCTCAGCCAGGGTATGCGGCCGCCTCTTGTTGGCATGCTACTTGGCGCACTCGGCGCGTGGTGGTTGTCGCGCTATCTTGAGACGCTACTATTCGGCATCAAGCCCTTTGACGTTTTCACTTATGTCACGGTAGCCGCCCTCCTATTGGCAACCGCGCTGATAGCCTGCCTGTTGCCTGGGCGCCGCGCCATGAGGGTCGATCCGGCCGTCGCGCTACGAACGGAGTAAGTAATACCGCTGGGGTTCGCGCAGACCGGATGAAAGAGAGGGGGCTCCCGGCAAGTCATCCATGAGATGACTCTTGAGACCCTCTCAATTCATAACGACCTCGGAGTTTCCCTTCCCCGAGACCCCGAGCCAAAGCTACCGCCACCTGATCCCGATCCGGGGCCAAACCCACGACGGCCCGAACCCTTCCCGAGGACGGATCCGAACGAGCCTGACCCCGATGGGATCGATCCGGGAATTGATCCGATGGTAGATCCGCTACCGTCAACGGCGCCGGCTTTGGGTCGGCGGGTGGCGAGAGGAAACAGATCCGGCGAGGGTAAATCTAACGGATAGAAGTCAGGAAGGAGACGATGCCGAAAAAGACCTCTGCCTCAACAGGTAAAAAGAAAGTTCACAAGGTAATGAAGGAGTACAAAGAGGGACAACTGAAATCGGGTAGCGGGAAGAAAGTCACCAGCCGCAAACAGGCGGTGGCAATTGGTTTAAACGAAGCGCGTAAGTCCGGAGCGAAGATTCCCCGGGAGAGATCCTCAAAGTAAGGAGCCATCGAATGCTGATCCTGCTGATAATTTTGATTTTGCTGTTAATCGGCGCAACACCCGCATGGCCGTACAGCCGGGGTTGGGGTTACTATCCGAGCGGCGGATTGGGCGTTGTGCTGCTAATCTTTGTTGTCCTTTTATTAATGGGTCAACTGCGGTTCTGAACCGGATTCCCCCGCGCCGGCGCCAGGGTGGTTGAATGCGGGAAGCGAGACAGCGAGGTCTGGGACCGCTTCACCATTCACTTCACCCTGCTCACGGAAGTTGGCTCAACCAGGTGGAAATCGACATTGGCCTCTTCGCACGGCATTGCCAGCACCCGCCGTCGCCAACCATTGGGTGTAGCTCTGCTCACCAAGGCTTATTTTCTTGCGTTTCTCCCTCCTACAATAGTCTGCCTTTTCTTTTGCAGGAGGACAAGAATCGCGTGGGTCACGCTGCGATTGTCATCGCACTCGCGCTCCTCATTGCAGGCTGGTGGTACGCGCGGAACTGGGTATTACATCCAGCCGCGAACCACCAAGAAACTCCAGTTACCAAGCCAGATTTGGGAAAGGAGCACGAAGTCGATTGCCTTGCGCCAATCGACCGCCAAGATCGCGTCGAGGAACGGCCGTCCAGCTCGGACTCCAGCGGCCTCAAGCTGCTCTCCCGAGAGTGTTTGTGTTGGTCGGTCTGGCCGTTCACGCCTTTATGCCAAACGCTCAGTTGCCACGCAGGCACCTTCTGCTTCTGGTGACGCTTTGCCTCGCGTTTCGCACGGCGCTCGCTTACCACGTGGTCCGCTCATTCCAAAGCGAGGGGATCTCGGCGACGTTCGGATACTTCGCCTTTCCGATTGTCCTCGCAGAGGCAATTCTGCTATGCACGGGAGCTGAAGCTATCGTGCCGACCCGTTTGAGATGGATAGTGATGCCCTTCGTCAGGGTCTGTTTCTCCGCGCTTGACTTTTTCGGCACACAATTCTACCTTCTCCCGTACTATGGAGGGCTCACTACGTCCTTGCCGACTGGGAGCATACCTGCAATGCACCTTAGTGCGCTAAAAGGTATCGAGCTCGAGACTCTGATATCGAGGCTTGCGTTAAACAAGCCGATGTTTTTAGGCGCGACCGTCTTGGCGACCTTGTGGGCGCTGTCTATAATAGCCCTCATCGGACTGATTCTCTTGAGCCTGGCAGTGGGTCGCCGCAGGAGACGGTTCGTAGCTTTTTGCAGGGCAATGTCCTAAGGCCAAGAGAGCGAGCGCTCGCCGAAAAACTTTTTGGGGAAACGATTCTATTGGCTCATATTGGCTCAGGAAGTTGATTTGCGCCACCCATACGCCGCGCACGAAACGAGAGCTGCACTTAAGGCCGCACAGAAAGCTAGGCTGCTCATTCTATTCACCATGAGCAACTCCCAATTCGTTACGTCTTCCGTAATCCAGATTATACTGCTGCGTATCGGGCAAAACTCTGCTGGGGTGCAAAAACGGCCCGCGATCCCGAAAAGGACCGCGGGCCGCAATTTCTAAATCGACGAACGTTACTCGGCGAGGCCGCCGTCGCCGAGGTCTTCGGCGAGACCGCCCGCGTAAATGCTGCGGGCTTCGTCGTCGTAGCCGGGGATGCCTTCGAGAGCGGCATCCACTTCCGGCGCCACTTCTTCCTCTACCACGTCTTCGCCGGCGATCTTAACGTGCCGGTAGAAGTCCATACCGGTGCCCGCCGGAATCAGGCGGCCCATGATAACGTTCTCCTTCAGGCCGCGCAGGTAGTCCACCTTGCCGTTGATGGCGGCGTCGGTGAGCACGCGGGTCGTTTCCTGAAAGGAAGCCGCGGAGATGAACGAATCGGTCGAGAGCGACGCTTTGGTGATTCCGAGCAGCACCGGCTTGCCGCTGGCGGGCCTGCCTCCCTGCTCGATGGTGCGCATGTTCTCTTCGCGGAACCGGAACTTATCCACCACTTCCTCCGGTAGAAATTCCGTGTCGCCGATATCGTCGATTTTCACCCAGCGCATCATCTGCCGCGAGATGACCTCCAGGTGTTTGTCGTTGATATTCACGCCCTGCAGGCGGTAGACTTCCTGGATTTCGTTCACCAGGTAACTCTGTAGTTCCTTCTCGCCGAGAACGGCAAGAATGTCGTGCGGGTTACGCGGCCCGTCCATCAGCGGATCGCCCGCCTTCACGCGCTCGCCTTCCTGCACGTTAATGTGGATACCGCGGGGAATAGCGTATTCCTTCTGCTCCCCATCGTCGCCGACGATATAAAGCTTCCGGGTGCCCTTCGAAACTTCACCGTATTTCACCGTGCCATTGATTTCCGCAATCACCGCGGTTTCACGCGGCTTTCGAGCTTCGAACAACTCCACCACGCGAGGCAAACCGCCGGTGATGTCTTTGGTCTTTGTGGTCGCACGCGGGATCTTCGCCACTACGTCGCCCGCGTGAACCTCCTCGCCGTCGTTCACCATCAGGTGAGCGTGCGTCGGCATGAGATACCGTTTTTCATCGGCCTTGGTGCCGCCTTGCGGCCGCACCAGAATCATCGGTACGCGCTTTTCATCGGGTGAATCGGTGACCACCCATTGCGACATACCGGTGATCTCGTCCACCTGCTCCTGCAGGGTCAGCCCATCGTGCAGATCTTTGAAATGGATCGTGCCGCTTACTTCGGTGAGAATCGAGAACGTGTAAGGATCCCATTCGAGAAGAATGTCGTTCGTCTTCACGCGGGCGCCTTCCGCAAACAGAATACGCGCTCCGTAAACCACGGGATAGCGCTCTTTCTCGCGGCCCTTGTCGTCGACGATCGCCATGATCCCATTCCGGTTCATGGCAACCAACTCACCCTTGGCGTTCTTAACAGTCGTCACGCCAATAAACTTGGTGAAGCCGTCGGATTTGGCATCCTGCTTGGACTGCTCCGCCGACCCGGTCGCCGTGCCGCCGACATGGAACGTACGCATGGTAAGCTGC
>DASZZA010000222.1:0-3222 GCA_035545135.1 Lacipirellulaceae bacterium
CGTCGATCAACACAATCCGACGGATCCACAAACTGTACGTCCGCGCCGGCAACATCCTGGCTGGACGCGCGGTTCCGCCTGGCCAAAACAACATGGAAGTGACACACTCCCGCCCGGCCGGCGAAGTTTTCCGTGTGTTCCCGGTTCCGTTCTTCCTCGTGCGAAACCAATTCATGCGCCGTTGGTCGGAGTTGATTCTGATATCGCTCGCCGAAGCGATGCAGCACACCGAAAACCGTAAAAGCATGGAAATTTCCACCAATTTCGCGGGCCAGGTCGGCCAGTACATCAAGCGGGTGTACATCAACATGGCCATCGAATTGTTCGGCAAAACGCGAGATCAGGCCGCCGCTGACGGCTTTATCCTCACGGACGCCGATTTCACCGCGTACAATCCGGCCGCGTTCTTCACCCAAACGGAAATGGTCGACACGGTCCCGCGATTCGACCGCGTGTTCACCGAGGACCAATTGGCCGTCCTCGCCGAAGGAATCCCCGTGACGGAACTGCCCGAAATGCAGCCGTGGCCCACCAATCTCTCGCTGTACTATTCGGCAACACGAACCGACTCCACGATCGCCGGCGGCACGACGACCAGCACAACAAATGGAACGACGAGCACCACAAGTGCGGCAGCGCCGGTCATCCCGGCAGCACCAGGACCGTGAGAGATCAAGGTATCAGGTATCACGTACCAGGTGTCAGAAAGACACTCGACGCTGACATCCAACACCTGACACTCGAACGCTGAACCCCGAACCCTGAACCCTCGCATGGACTGGCCCGTCGCTACCGTTTTGCTGGGAACGCTCGGCACCCTCGCCGTGGGCATTTTCAAGCTCATGGCGCGGCGCGACGGAGAGCGCCGCGCCGAGCTTACAAACGGCCGCGTGTATGCCCGGGCAACAGACCTTGCCGAATTCCGCGCGCGATTGATCTCGCTCGAACAGGCCCACCACGTGCTGCGCGCCGAAATCCGAGCCGACATTAAGGAACTACAGGCAACCATCCGCGAAGTTATGAAGGAAAGGATAGTGGATAGTAGTTAGTTGATAGTTGGAAAGACCCGCAATTCCCATCGACTATCAACGATCAACCAACGACACAAATTCATGCACATCCGCGACCGAATCAAAGAACTCCGACGCGTGCAAGCGGCCGACCTACGGCCGAATCCGCGAAATTGGCGTACCCATCCGCCGCAACAACAGGATGCCCTGCGCGGCCTCTTGGCCGAAGTGGGTTACGCCGATGCCCTTTTGGCGCGCGAACTACGCGACGGAACGCTCATGCTCATCGATGGCCATTTGCGCGCCGAAACAACGCCAGACGCAATTGTCCCCGTCCTCATTTTGGACGTCGACGAAGCAGAAGCCGACAAGATTTTGCTCACGCACGACCCGATCGCCGGGATGGCGACTGTCTCGCATGATCACTTGCAGGAACTGTTGGCGAACGTGCAAACGGAAAATGCAGCGGTACGCTCGCTGCTCGATGGTTTAGTCGAATCACAGGTGTCAGATGTCCGGGAAAAGATTGCCGAGCGGCCCGAAGTCATCGTGCCCGAAAGTTATCAGATCGTCGTCGAATGCCGTGATGAGGCCGACCAGAAAGCAGTCTTTGAACGAATGCGTGCCGAAGGATACCGCTGCCGCGTATTAACTTTATAAACCGCCCCACAACGCGATTAACCCTTTTAGCGTCGGCGGCAACGCCGAATTTAGTATCGCGGGCCGTCGATTCCAAACAATTCCGAAACACACTCGGCGTCGCGGCCGACGCTAACCAGGCAAATTGCAATCCGAAAACCGCGACTGAAAAGTTGATCATGCCAACTATCGATGTCACTGTATCCTGTCCGGTCCACGATTCCTTCCGTGTCCAGCAAGTGGCCGGCATGTTCGACGTGCCACTCGCCGAAAAAGCGTCGGAGCGATTCGAGGCCGACGTTCCCGATCTGAGCGAACGTTGGCAAATCGGACTCATCGTCGGCCCCTCGGGCAGCGGCAAAAGCACGATCTCGCGCCGCGCATTTAACGACAAGTTGTACAGCGGCAACGATTGGCCCGCCGATCACGCGGTTGTCGACTGCTTCGGTGAACTATCGGTGCGTCACGTCGTCGATCTGTTCACCGCCGTCGGCTTCGGCTCACCGCCATCGTGGGTCAAACCGTACCACGTGCTCAGCAACGGCGAACGCTTCCGCTGCGACCTGGCACGCGCGTTGGCGGTTAGCGTCGGCCGCAAGGCCGAATCTTGCGACGCTGAATTCGGTCGTGCGGACGACGCTAATCCACTCGTCGTCTTCGACGAGTTCACCAGCGTCGTCGATCGAAACGTCGCGAAAGTCTGTTCGGCCGCAATAGCCAAAGGCATCCGCCGCGGACACCTGCCATGCCGCTTTGTGGCCGTAACGTGCCACTACGACGTTGCCGCCTGGCTCGAGCCCGATTGGATTCTGGATATGGCCACTTGCCAACTCGCGAGGTCAGCCCCCGGCTCTGCCGGGGGTTCGTTTCGCCGCCCGCCGATCCGATTGGAAATCCATCGCTGCAAACTGGATGCTTGGCAATTGTTTAAGCGCCATCACTATTTGAGCGGTTCGCTACCGGCCGGCGCTCGCTGTTACCTCACGACCTGGGAGGGCATTCCCGTGAATTTCTGTGCCACGGTGCCGGTCATCACGAAGAAGCATCATCGCCGGTTCACACGCATCGTCACGCTCCCCGATTACCAGGGCATCGGGATCGGCATGCGCGCCGTGGCGGCCGTCGCAGAACTGCACCGCTCCGAAGGACACCGCATTAACGTCACGAGCAGCCATCCAGCGCTCATCCGCCATTGTCGTCGATCACCTTATTGGAAGGCCGTCAACGTAAAGAAGTCGGGCGGCTCGAGCCAGCGCAACTCGCGGTTCCCAACGTATCGTAACGCGGTCGGCCGAGCCGTCGTGTCGTTCGAGTACATAGGCGGTATCGCGTTAGCGCCGGCGGCTACGCCGCATGTCTTGCCGCAAGATCCAATACCGACGAATCGGCGACAGTAGATTCGGCCTTGCGGCCGACGATAAGTCCGACACCTGACACCTTTTTCCGCACTCGCGAGATCGCACGTCATGGAACAGCTCCAACCGACTCTCTCCGACGAACAAAAGGGACAAATTTGCGGAATTCTTTCGGTCGGCTGCGACCGAGAAACCGCCGCGAATTTCGTCGGCTGTTC
>DASZZA010000223.1:0-12301 GCA_035545135.1 Lacipirellulaceae bacterium
AAGGTATCCTCGAACTGATGCTGGACGTAGAACAGCCAAACGCCAATGGAGCCCGCGAGAAGCGTGATCGGCAATTGCACCAGCAGGAATGGTCCTAGGCCGACCAGCCAGATCATCGTTCCGGCGAGAACCGCGATTGCGAGGTTCGTTGCCATCGCGCTTAACCAGAACTGCCAGCTGCTACGCATCAGTCCCACAGGCAGTCGGTGCCGCAGGATGAACAAGTATGCCGGCCCAATACCAAACATCACGATCGGATGCCGATATAACCGGTACTGAAGCCGACGCCATCGCGGTAACGCCAGAAATTCCCGCACGGTCAGGGTGTCGACGTCGCCGAATCCACGATGATCGAGATTGCCCGAGTTCGCGTGGTGGAGGGCATGGCTGTGTCGCCAGAAATCATAGGGCGTCAGCGTCAATACGCCAATGGCACGTCCGACCCAGTCATTCGCGTGACGGCGGCGAAAGAATGACCCGTGGCCGCAATCGTGTTGGATCATAAAAAGACGCACGAGGAAGCCCGCAGCCGGGACGGCGAGCAACAGGCAAATCCAGTAACCGGTGTTGAGAGCGGCCCACATCAAGATCCATAGGATTACAAGGGGTACGACCGTAATGACGAGTTCGACCGTGCTGCGCGCGCAGTTCGGTTCCCGGTAGCGGGCGAGTATAGGCGCCAACGCCCGCGGATCGCGTCCGGTAAAAATATCCAACTCTCGTTCACGCATTCGGAATTGGTTCCCTGATCGATTGGGGCGCCCTCTAAACATACATTTTGATCCTCGGCTCCATTCATTGCTGAGCAATATTGCTCACAAGGATGGATCGCTATGGTGCTACTGTCGCGGTAATCGAATTGTGTGGCGGGCACCGCCCTCTGTCGCGTTTTTTCTTGAGTGATAAATTTGATACAAACTCCGCTCTGTAGTTGAATCGAACCGAGCTGTCTGCCTTTCGATTGATGGGCTTTCGCGCGTCCTGAAACTCGTAACATATGCGGGCGCTCCCAGTTGGCGATGAGCCCCGATTCAATCCCGAGCCGGCAACGGAGTTTACTATAATGATTCCCTTCGCTTCAGCCGCCGCTATTGCCGCGCTTATGAGCACGGTCGCGATGGCGCAATCCCTAACGCCCCAATGATGCAACCCGCGCCCAAGGCCTCAATGGCGCAATCTACTGCCAATCAAATGGGTCCGCCCGTCTCATGGCAACGATGCCGGCAAACGGTACGACCGTGACTAACTATTACAAACAAAAGGCATATGATCCGTCCGACCATACGGTTGGGGACGTGCGCGATCTCATTGTCGAGAAGGACGGCCGCATCTCCGCCGCGATAGTGGGTGTGGGCGGCTTTCTGGGCATCGACGAGAAGAACGTCGTCATTCCCTAAATCAGGGGAAATGAATGCCTGTCACTTTCAGCAGAAAAATAACGAACACCACGCAAATCGCGGTGAAAAATACCGTTGCGACGAATTTGCCTGCATCCCCCATGAGAGGCAGCCTAATGGCCGAAAGTCGGACGGTCGAGACGTTGCAGCGCAAGCGCGACGAAATCGCCCGCTCGATTGACGACTACGAGGCAAGGCTTGCGCAGGCCAAGGCGGACCTGGCGCATATGGATGCGGCCATAGCGATCTTCACGACAGGCGACGGTGCAAAGCCCGTGCGGCCCTACGTGGACATCCATCGACTGTTCAAGCGCGGCGAGTTGGCCGCGATCAGCCGGGAGGAGCTAAAGGGCCGCCCGCGCGATACCCGCGAACTGGCGCAAGCCGTGATGGCTGCCAAGGGCCTCGATACGGGCGACCGCGTACTCGCCAAGGCCGTCTCGTGCCGGCTCATTCATGTGCTGCGGATTCAGGTCCGAACGGCCAAGATTGTTGGGATTGTACGGTACAAGGCACCGCGGATTTGGCGGCTGCCGGAGCGGCTTGTGTGAACGGTGGTGGATAGCTGCCTTGTGGCGTTGCGCCATAATACCGGAGAGAACCGCGTGGCACCTGACGGTGAACACCACGAAGGATGAACTCCGGCGCGCGCCCGGCTTCAAAGTACGACCGCGATACCACCATGTCGACATCCGACAAGAGCGCCATCAACGCTGATCACAAGGCGCGGCAATTGGCTGACACCAAGCAGTCGAGAAAATAGGTCCTTTGGGTTCCGATCCGTCCCGGCCGGCGCACTATGCTGGGCGGGAGGATACGACCGGCTCGGTTGCGATGAGACGCGAAAGGCTTGGCTCCCGATAACGAACAAGCGGTGTGCAGCCACGTACGAATTGTCAGACTGCCATTTCCAGGAGCGACAGCACAAATCCCGCCAGCCGACGCTGCGCTTCACCCCTCGAGAAAATGACCGAACGCAGCGAGCGGCCGGACCCGGTCGCAGATGATCTTGGCAGTCGCCAGCATGGGTACGGAGAGGATCGCGCCGGGAATTCCCCACATCCAATACCAGAAGACAAGCGAGATGATGACGAGGACGGGGTTGAGTGTGAATCGCTTGGCGAGAATCATCGGCGTCAAAGTCTCGCCCTCGATCAAATGAATGCCAAGGTAAAGCCCGGCAGGAAGCAGCGCTTGCCAGAGCGGAGCGCTGCTCAACATCCCAGCGAGAAGAAAGATCACCACCCCCGAAACAGGGCCGAGGATCGGCACAAAGTTCAGCAGAAAGGCCACCGTCCCCCAGAAGATCGGGTCGCCCATTCCCGTGAGCCACATTACCAATGCCACGGCGATGCCGACTGCCGCATTCATGATCGTGATCGTGACCAGATACGCGGAGATGTCATGTTGGATTTGCTGCGTTATTTCGACGACTTGGCGCTTGCTGCTGAAATGCGGCAGTATCTCGACGAGGCGGTGCAGGAAGATATCGCCCGAATCGAGAAGGAAGAAAAGAAACAGCACCGTCGTGAAGAAGCCGCTGGCAAAGTTTCGGCTACCGGTGAATAGATTCGTCAAAAGAGTTGAGCCTGCCGCTGGAGCGGCTGCCGGGGCGGCCGCATTCGAGGATGGTTCCGTTCCGCCAACATCTTCCACCTTCTGCCAGAACCGCCGCAGCGTATCGATGGGCGCCCGCATGAAACTCAGCCGCTCCTCAAGTCGAGGAATGCCTGCTGGAAGCTTGGCTGCCCAGGCGCCGGCGGGGCCTGAAACAGCCGTACCCAGGCCACCGATGGTTCCGAATAGGGCAAGGATCAGCAGGAGCGCCGCGGGCAATCGCGGTATGTGCAGTCGCTCCAATATGCCTAACACCGGCTGCAGCAGGAGCTTGAGGACGATAGCCAAGACTAGCGGCAACACGATCTCGCTAGCGACATAGGCTGCCGCGAGCAGCGCAAGAACGAACAGACCCCCAAGGAATATGGTTTTCGGATCTGAGGGCAGCGGCTGCTCGGGCCTTGCGTCCGACGGCACGGGTTCGATCGGCTGATCGATAGATTTCTTTTTTTTACGCTGCATCTGTCTCCGCGGGGCCGCGCTCTAACTCTATCTGAAAGAAAAAGGAAGCCACCCGGGATTTACACCAGGCGATCTACTTCTCTCGGGAACCGTCCCGAAGCGCAACCAACCGGGGGTGTCCAAATACTGGCGTGACGCCGGATTTGGTTGTTCTATCGATCCGGATGAAGCGAGAGATGTCGTATTGGCTTCGCGGTTAAAGCCTCTGTCTTGCTATCGCGCGCAGGGGACGTTCTAAAGCCACTCGCATTCATCGGATTGTTTGTTTAAACGTGCAATCCGAAATATCCTGCGACTACGATTATTACGACCACGACGCCGATGATGTAGAAAATGTTCATTGTATCCTTCGATTGAGGTATGTGCGAGCAAGCCGGCTTCCACCACGCGGCGCCGGCCCGAATCCAAGCTTTCGCATTACGACATCCTTTCGCTCCGACCATTCTTCGGCGCGAACTTAGGATATGGCTTTCCGGAAAGCATGAATCATTAACCGGGAAGAGTCTGTATAGGATTGCTCACCAAGCAATCGTGGCTTAGCGCTGAGGAGCAAAGTCAGGTTGGCAAATTCGGTAGGGCGCAGTGACCACGCGATTGCGCCCGCGGCGCGACTTTGCCCGCCCTACGGCACTCGGCTTTCAGCGAACCGGGTCGGCCAAAAGGCCGGTGCCGAAGTTGGAATTGGAACGTGTCCGCCCGCCGCCGCGTTGGTCAAATCTGCAGGCTTCACCCGCATTGGAACTACACACCCTCGGCTGCACGACATGAACCGGTTCGTCCCTGATCTTAGCAGCGTTCCGGAAACGATGCTCTTAGCCCTGCACAATCGCGCGGGCGAGGCAAATCGTCCGGATGGCGTCCTCACCGACCCCGACAGTGTGCGTATCTACGAGGCGATCGACTACGATTTCGCGCTTCGTTTCGGGACTTCCGAGGGCTCGCTTGCGGTACGCGCGGTGGAGATCGACCGGATCTTGAGGCAGTGGCTAGTGAACCATCCAGATGGATTCGTGGTCTCACTGGGCGAGGGGCTCGAGACGCAGGTTCGGCGAGTAGACAATGGCAGAATGCGATGGCTTTCAGTGGATCTTCCCGAAGCGATCCAGCTGCGGGAATGCTTCATTCCGCCTACCGATCGCTTCCACCACCTTGCCGCGAGCGCACTCGACCGCTCCTGGATGGACGCCGTTGAGGTGTCGTCGGGAGTGTTCATCGTCGCACAAGGTCTTTTTATGTATCTTGAGCCCAAAACGGTGCGCCGGCTCTTCGTCGACATCGCCGAACGGTTTTCCGGTGCCGAGATTGCATTCGATGTTGTTCCCCGGTGGTTCTCGCTGTTGACGCTATTGGGTTTGCAGCGAACCCCAAATTACCGCCTTCCACCGATGCCCTGGGGAATCAACTGCGATGAGATCGAAGCGACATTGCGGCGTTGGCATCCACTCGTCGGCACCGTCGAGCTCCTGCGCTACCGCATGCCGCGCGGCGTATTTCACGATCTGGACCCCATTCTCCAGCTCAATCCGCTGTTCCGGAACGCAGTTCCGAACCTCGTCCATGTAAGGCTGCACCGCACGTGACACTTGGATCGAAGCCAAGCAAGTGCTCGTGCTGCTGTTCAGGAGCGGATTGCGCGCGCATCTAAGAGCCGATCCAGAAAGTTGTTGAGTCGGATTAATCGTTTGTGATTCCTTATCTGGCACCCGATTCGACGACTGGGGTGCCGAGATGTGGAAACCTGAACACCGGCGCGCTGCTGAGCGCCGCGGCCTGCGTTATCTAAGCGATCTGACCGATGCCGAATGGGCGCTGGTCGAGCCGATGATCCCGCCGGCCAAGCGCGGCGGCCGGCGGCGCGAGGTGAATATTCGCGAGGTTCTCAACGCGATTTTCTACGTGCTGGCGACCGGTTGCCAATGGCAGGCGCTGCCGAACCGCCGAAGAGCACGGCGCATTCGTACTTCATGCTGTGGGAATGGGACGGCACGCTGGAGCGCATCCACCATGCGCTTTATGTCGCCACGCGCGAGCGGGAAGGCCGGGAGGCGAGTCCGACGGCTGCGATCATCGACAGTCAAAGCGCCAAAGCGCCAAAGCGGCTCAAAAGGGGGCTCCACGCTTGACCCGCAGGGCTTCGATGCGGCCAAGAAGGTCACCGGCCGCAAACGTCATATCCTGGTCGACACGCTCGGTCTCTTGCTGAACGTCGTCGTCCACTCCGCCGCTGTGCAGGATCGCGACGGTGCTCGGCTCGTTCTCGATCGGCGCACGCGCCGCTTCTTTCCCTTCATCGAGCGTATCTTCGCTGATGCTGGGTATCAGGGGCCGAAGATGGCAGCCGCCGTCGCTCAGACCGGCACCTGGAAAATCGAGGTCGTCAAGCGCGACGAACTGCACCGCTTTCTCGTGCTTCCCAAACGCTGGATCGTCGAGCGAACGCTCGCGTGGATAAGTCACTACCGACGCCTCGCCCGCGACTTCGAACGCTACGCGCGATCCGCCGCCGCCCTCGTCCGTCTCGCCATGATCCGCATCATGCGTCGACGCTTGACCCGGCCAACTCCTTGCTCCTGATTCATAACTTCGTGGATCGGTTCTAAGCGCGTGAGACCGACTAATACCGATCCGGCCAATCGGTGTCTGATTCGATAAGCGCGATTACCTTGTCGTGAATTGGGAACGGCTGCTGTACAGAAAAGTTGTTCAACAGAGCCGCAGTCGCTTCCGCATTTGCCGGGGCGATGTGGCCTATCCCGTAAAGGATTACTGGATGTCGAACTACCGAATGTTTATGGGCTCCACGGCGGTTGCACGGGCGATTCAGGCCGGTGCAGACTTTGCTGAGTTGAGCGCCAAGGCGGGCGAGATGATCGTGGCGGCTAACGCGGTGATTGGCGAGCGTGTTGCGATGATGGTGGAAGCGGCGCGCGATCCGCGGACGGCGAATTACATTGAATTCGCGCGCATGCTCCCCGAGAAGGTGACGGCTATGCAACAGGCCGGTTCGGCGCTCCTGGACGAATGCTGGTCGGTCCGAGGTGACATCGGTGATTACATGACTTACGTCGCTCGAATGATGACGGGAAATTGGCCCCCCTCGCCTTGCGATGTAGCAGAACTGATGGAGCAAACGTCCGTGTACGGCACTCGCATGGCTGCCGCCGCCATAGACGTCGTAAGTGTGATGCTCGTCCCATTCCACGGATGCGCGACATCAAATGCATGCGACTATCGCATCGGGAGCGAACGGAGTAATGACAGCGAGCACGCAAGCCTGATCCAAGGGCTTTCGCCTTCTTATCGAAGCGTTGACGACCTGATCTTCGACCCGGACGCCGATCTGCGACCCATCCGTAATTCTCGATCGAGTCTCGATAGGTTTTTCGATGGGGTGATGGACAGCATCAGCTCGTTCGGCAACACTGGTCAACGAGTTACCGTATCCGCACTTTCCGACCCTGCCATCGGCGACGAATCACTTACCGTTGTGCCCCCCGAGCCTGCCGCTCGGCTTCGCCGTTAACCTCAGCTCCGAACAGGACGGCAAAGGCCGACAGCCACATCCAGATCAGGAGAATCAGGAGCGCACTCAACGAGCCGTAGGTCTTGTTGTAGTTGCCGAAGTGATTGACATAAACGGTGAACAGGATCGATCCGACAATCCACAGGATCGTGGCCACGATCACTCCGGGACTAGCCCATTTCCATTTCGGCGCACTCCGGTCAGGCCCGTAGCGGTAGATCAGCGCCACCATTCCCATGACGAACGCGATGAGAAGCGGCCATTCGACGAGCAAGCCGACCCAACGCCCCGGACCGCGCACGCCGGCTCCGTTCAGCACCACAGGGAGGCCGGCGACGAGCGCCAGGGCGATGAGCCCGCCGACCATGACAACGACAGTCAGCACCATGGCAGTTACGTTGAATCTGATGAATCCCCGTTCCTCCGGCTGAGCGTAGGCGATGTTGAGCGCCGCCATCATGCCGGTCATCCCGCGCATGCCGCTCCAGAGCGCGATCACGATGCCGATGATGGCACCAAGGCCGAGGCTCTTGTGCGACGCAGAGACAAGTTGCTGCAGCCCGTCGCCGATCAGCTTCACGGTTGATTGCGGAAGCATACCCGACAGCGACTGGACACTTTTCGTCATATCTGCTGGATCCGCGACCAGACCGAAGACCGAAACCAGGGCGGCCAAAGCGGGGAATAGCGCCAGCAGCAGGTAGTAAGTTACGCCGGCCGCGACTAGCGATAGGTTTCTCTTGCCGGTATCCTTCCAGACCCGGAACAGAATATTCATCCAGGCGCGCGCTGTAATCTGCCACGGCGCTGCCCCTTTGGGCTCTCGGTCTTGCGGCATCCTGTCCAGTTCCCCTTCGATGAGAGCCCGACCTAGTCCGGTGCGGGTAGTGTCTCATGTGTGGATGGCCCCCGGCTTGCAAGAGTTTTTCGCGTGTGACTTGGTCGCTTGCGGTCATGTGTCCGGCCTGTTGATGCGGTCGAGCATGGACCGCTGGCCCTGATGGGTTCCGCCGATCGAGTCCTTATCAGTTTGCCGGGATTAGGGTTCCCCTGAGACACTACAGGTTCTCTCGATCCGTCGGGTCGACCGATTTGCCATCACGCGTTCCTCTCGCAAGCTTCCGGCCGTACCGCCGCTCGGCAAACTATGCAGCCGCTGCGGTGCGTCGGTAGATATCTCCTTTGCTCATGATCGCCCAAGCAATGCGCGCCGTCTTGTTCGCCAGGGCAACCGCCACGACCAGGCGGTGTTTCCGGGTTCGCAGAGACGCCAACCAAGGGTCGGCCTTGGCCGCCTTCGAGCGCAACAGCACCGCATGTGCACCGTTGACCAGGATACGCCTGAGATAGCTGTCGCCTCGTTTGCTGATGCCGCCGAGACGAGCTTTGCCCCCGGTGGAGTTCTGCCGCGGCACAAGACCCAGCCAGGCGGCAAACTCCCGACCGCTGCGGAATACACCGGGCTCTACAACAGTCGCTGCGAGGGCGGTGGCGACGATCGGCCCGATGCCCGGAATGGTCGCCAAGCGCTGGCTGATTGGGTTGCTCTTATGCCAAGCCATGATCTGCACGTCGATGGCAGCAATCCGCGTGTGGAGGTCGTCAAGCTGTCCCGCGATCACCTGCAACACCTGACGAGCCATACCCGGCACGCGCTCATCCGTGTGGTCCCTGACGATCGCGATCAACCCCGCCACGTTATGCAGACCCTGTGTCGCGATGAGGCCGAACTCGGCCAAGTGGCCGCGCAGCGCATTGGCCAGCATGGTGCGCTGTCGAACCAGAAGCTCCCTCCCACGATGCATCAACAGCGCCGCTTGCTGTTCAGCCGCCTTCACCGGCACGAAGCGCATCGACGGTCGCTCGACCGCTTCGCAGATTGCCTCGGCATCGGCCACATCATTCTTGTTACGCTTGACGTAGGCCTTCACGTATTGCGGCGGCATAAGGCGCACTTCATGGCCGAGCGTCTTCAGTTCGCGCGCCCAGTAATGTGCCGTCGCACACGCCTCCATGCCGACCACACATCGTGGCATGTGGCCAAAGAAGGCGAGCACCTGGCTACGCCGCACCCGCTTCCGCAACACTGCCGCACCGGTTGCATCCACGCCTTGGACCTGGAAAACGTTCTTGGCCAGATCCAGCCCAATCGTTGTAATCTCGTTCATGGATGGCTCCCGTTCCTGGTGATCTTCGACGACCACCATTTTGGCACTTAGATGCCGTGAGGGGGCCATCCACCCCATCAGTTTGAATTGTGGCGGTGCAGCGCAGGAACGACGGGGAGTGAGCGATTTTATACAGACCCGACTGGTGAATATAGGCAGCCTTCGCACGCCGGGAGACGCTAACCAAGGCGTCCCTAAGCAGGAGGCTCCTATGTCAGACGCTAGTGTGTTTCGGCAGTATGCTGAGGAAGCCATGCGTGCTGCATCCAACGCCGAAAACGAAGCTGAGCGAAAAGGATTTGAAAACCTTGCCTGCACCTGGGCGCAAGCTGCATTGATGAGTAACCGACGGATCGCGCCACACTTTACTTCAGCGCTGCGCGTCGTTACCGAAGCCATGCCACTGACTCGTTCTTAATCCAACGCGCTGCTTCGGCCTCGGTAGTGAATCCTTGGATTTGTTCCGGCGCGCTATTCGGCAGCGTGGCGCACCGCCCAATACGCTAGCGCCCCGCACCTCGCGACAGCGGTGTGGAGAAATCCGAAGCGGACACGTTCCGTTCAGCCCGTCCTGCCGCATCAAGCGCTGGGCAACGCGGCGGCCGTTCCAATTTTGTGGAAAACGCCCAATCCCAGAACGATGTGGTCACGCCATAGTTACCCGGCGTCCTCTGATAGTGGTGCGCCATGTGCCGGATGCGCGCCCGGCGGAGCAGGGTGCCCGACCTCGGCTCCATGTGGTGGGAGAGGTGATGTACCAGCATATAACCGATGTAACCGAGTAGTGCGCCGCTTGCGAAGCCGCTTGCAGCTATCAAGCCGACAATAAGAAGCGGTGTGAAGAATACGACGAAGACTATGCCGAAGCTGAAGAACGACGGGGCGCCGATCAGCGCCCGCGGATTTGCATGATGGGCATCGTGGAGTTTCTCGAAGAACGGTACGCGATGATAGACCCATCGGTGCACGGCATACTCGACGAGCGTCCAGGCGCCGAGGCCTCCGAACAAAGTGAGCCCCCACAGTCCGGCAACCTCGAAATCCCGATGCGCAAGTGCCACGGTAGTGAGCACTGCGATGGCGATCGGACTCGCGACGAAATCACCGAAATAGAGAGCTCTATTCAGCTTCACGGGGACCTCATCACTGCGTCTATCGATATTGTCCCTGTCCGGTAGGACGACGGTATTGCGCGCCGCAACCATGTCGGTTCCGAATCGCTGCTCGCAGCGGACTTGAACTGTGGCAGCATTTTGAGTCCTCCCCTGACACCGCTAGGCAGTGCCGCGTGAGACGCCACTCAAGGCGCAAAGGCTACGACCATACCGAGGGGAAAACTGTGCACGATTGCTCACCAGGAGGCCTGCGGTCCAAGACCAGATACGAGGGTTGTGCAGAATGAATTCTCAACGATGAGCGTGGCTTTCCGAAACTGCTCTGCAACGAGAGGCGCGCGAGTGCGCGCATCATTTTCGCCTTACGCTATCGCGGAACGAAACATCGAGGATCCCCGTTGTCTTAGACGCTCAACAAATAAATGACGAGGAAACGGCAATGGATAAAGATCGAATCAAGGGTTCGGCGGAGCAAGCCAAAGGAGGGGTGAAAGAATCAGCCGGAAAGGTTTTTGGCGACAAGAAGCTGGAAACCGAAGGCAAGACCGACAAGGCTGCCGGCAAGGTGCAAAACGCGGTCGGCGGATTGAAGGATGCGGTGCGCGACGAATAGAGCCATCACCATCAACGGAGACTTCCCATGGAGTTGATCCTGATTATCGTTGTATTACTGCTGCTGTTTGGCGGCGGCGGCGGGTACTGGGCTCGTAGGCGTGGTATTTGGTGAATTAGCGCGCTCTGTCGAGACGTGAGCTGGGACGCCAAGGCCACATCTACCCGCAGTGACCCCCGCCCCAATAGCCACGCAACTTTTTCCCGCACGACGCTTGCGCCGGTCAGCGTTGCGCGGCGTGTCTTTGCGGCTACGCGGTGAAATGAGCTCGGATTCAAGATGGTGTAGTGGATCGCGGCGATCGAGTTCGTTCATGATTTCACGGACCTTGGCGCCGGCCAGAGCGGATATAACGAAGATCATGAATTATACGGCTTCCGGATGCCGATCTGCCGGGTCGGCGATGTGGCTTTGGCAACGTTGCGCGGCGACGAAGTAAAGCTCGACCCTAACACCCTCTCGCTCATCACTGCCTGCACCCAAATGCAGGCAAGATCGATTAGGCTTCGCTTCTCATCATCGCTGGCGAATTCGGAGGACTCGCGCATGGCCTCCTTGGCGTACTGGCGAAACAGCTCAGCCTCACTCATGGCAGCCTCCTGACGGGGATATTTTGTTGTTGTCTCCCCTGCTTGCGGCGGGTCGGCCTCTTGAAATCGGCAATCGGTATAGAAGTGCTCGCTCCGCTTGGCTGCGGCGAGATGTCCACCGCCATATTTTCTTACTTCGGCCGATCGCGCTCCAGCGCATTCAATATGATATCCGGCGCACGACGTCGGTGGCTGTGAGCGATTCTGCTCAGAAGTCCGATGGGAAATAGGCGCAGGTTTCTTTAGTGAAACGCCAACGTGAACCTAGACTAGCGCGGTCAAATAGCTATGAACACCTCATCAAATTGGCCGCGCAATCGGCTTTTGCTTGCGCTGCCTGCCCGCAATCTCAAGCGGCTTATGCCGGAGCTTGAACGGATTCACTGTCGCCGCGCGCAGATCCTGATGAACGCCGATAGTGCGCTCGACCATGTATTCTTCCCCGATAGCGGCGTGGTCTCGGTGGTGGCGGTTTATGCGGACGGCTCCATCATCGAGATGGCAACGGTCGGACGGGAGGGCTTCACCGATGTCCAAGCCATTTTCGGCGCCAAACGCTCCTCGGTCCAGCTTCTCGTCCAAATCCCCGGCAGCGCCGCAAAGATGTCGCGCGTAGCGTTTACGCGGGCCATGCAGTCAATGCCGTCCTTCCGTAGCGTCATGGACGCTTACGTCCAAGCTTTTCTCGAACAGGTCATGGTGTCTGCAGCGTGCAACGGCGCACACAACCTCAAGCAGCGCTTGGCGCGTTGGCTGCTGATGATGCAGGACCGCAGTGACGGGGACGCGCTCCCTATCACTCAGAGCCTGCTTGCC
>DASZZA010000224.1:0-4206 GCA_035545135.1 Lacipirellulaceae bacterium
CGAGCGAGTCGTCTGTATCCTCACCGGGCATCAGCTTAAAGACCCGACGGCGACTGTCGCCTATCACACGGCCGACCAGGCCGAGTTCAATCGCGTATTGGGCAGCCGCGGCGTCAATCGGGCCGCGTTTGCCAATCGAGCGGTTCAAGTCGAGAATAATCTGGACGAGATCATTCGGGCGATTGAGTTGAATAGCTGATCATTGCAAATATCGGCCGGCCATCCTGGCCGGATTACGAATAAGATCTGCGATTCAGCCGACCCAAGACAGGTCGGCTATATGGACGGACGTATGAAACTCGCGATACACGGCGCTGCGGGTCGGATGGGACAGCGGGTTACAGCGCTGGCAATGAAAGACCCGCGCTTTCAGATCGTGGCGGCGCTGGAGTCGGCCGATCATCCGTTGTTGGGAAAGGACGCGGGGCTCGTCGCCGGCATTGGCGAGATTGGGGTGACGCTCGGGGTCGTCGGCGAGTCGAATGCCGACGTGGTGGTTGACTTCTCGGTGCCGGATGCGGCAGTCGCTGTCATTGCCCATTGTGTGGGAGCTTCGCTGCCAGTGGTAGTGGCGACGACAGGTTTGGATGCGGATCAACAATCGTACATTGTCAAGGCGGCCCAAAAGATTCCGATCGTGTGGTCGCCGAACATGAGCACGGCGGTCAATGTGGCCATGAAGCTGACGGATGTGGCGGCACGCGCGCTCAAGGACCTGCCGACGGGCGTCGATGTGGAAATCATTGAGTGTCACCACCGGTTCAAAGAAGACGCTCCGAGCGGCACGGCGCTAAAGTTCGGCAAGATCGCAGCTGATGCGATGGATCTGACCGAGCACACGCACGGTCGTTCCGGCCGGCCGGGGCCGCGCCCGCGGAATGAAGTTGGTTACCATGCGGTGCGAGCTGGCGACAATCCTGGTGAGCATACGATCATCTTCGGCATGCTGGGGGAAACGCTCGAGATTCGCGTCGCGGCATCGAATCGCGACTGTTATGCCCAAGGCGCACTGCTTGCGGCCGAGTGGCTCCTCGGCAAGCGGCCCGGACTTTACGGCATGAACGATGTGTTGGGACTGTAGGTCAGGCTTTGGCCTGACATCGAGGTAATCCGCCGTTTCGTCAGGCTAAAGCCTGACCTACTCCGCGTGGCTAAATGCGAAGAAGGCTATTTGTGCGACGTGTGCGGTCAGGACGTGGCCGAATTGACCGATAGCGATTTGTACCTGCGGTACATTGTCGGCATGCTCGATCCGGAGGTGCTGCACACGACGGCCGAGCGGCATATTCGATGCAATCCGACGCTAGCGCAATTCATCGTGGCCGATGATTTTGAACCGGTTGTTGTCGATGGGCCGTTCGATAAGCGGCAGTTGGATCCAGATTATGTCCGCGATCGCGAGCAGCTTCTCACTCGCGGCTGGAAGCGGCTTCAGGAAGTCGCGACATTGGGCATTCCCATCATCGAATATCCGTTGCCGGAAATAATCGCGAAAATCAAAGCTCGCGCCGTCGGACCAGACTAAGAGCTTATCCCATTACCCCCTCTCCCAAAGGCAGAGGGTTCTGAGATAGGATTTAAGTCGGCGAGCGACGAAATCTAGCCCCGTTCTATTGCACCGACTTGCTCGCCGTCGTGTGCGAATTGGCCTCGGGCCCGGCGGCACTTATGTCTTTCAGCGTCGAGTGATCGAACTGGTGATCGACCAAGGCGGCAATCGCCTGCTTGGGGTCGAACTTGCTTTTGTCGATCGCCACGGTTGCCGTTTTGGACGGGAAGTCGACGATCACTTCTTTCGCCCCCGGCTGCTTAGACAGAATTTCCTTCACTTTTGGCGCACAGCTTTCAGGGCACATCATATCGGGCACGCTGAACTCGACCGTTGGTGCGCCGGCGGCGTTAAACACGACGGGCGTCGTCGATTTCGATACGTCGGTGGTTTTCGTGGATGAAGGCTGTTGCGAACAACCGAGCACTAAAATCAAAATCGACGCGAATCCGACGTAACGGGTCATCACCAATCTCCTCCATATCGAATCAGTACGAGAAAGCAGGCAATACGTATGATATGCCAATGCGGGTTAGCGGAACAGTTCATCGATTGAGCACGAGAATCCGGGCACGACGGGATCACTCTGCAGCACGTCGCCAGTCGCCTTCACATGGACGCCGGTCCCCGACGAATCTACGGTCACCGTATTGAGTTTTGGATTGACGATCCAGACGGCGGCACAAGCCGGCCCTCAACCAGGCATCGATTTTTTCGTCCACTTCGCCCGTGCCGTCGTCCGGAGACAGAACTTCGACGGCAGGGTCCGGCGCGGCCGCCCAGAAGCCACCGCTCGGCTCATCGGCCGGAATATGTTCTTTCGCGACAAACGAGACGTCCGGAGCGCGAACTGTGTCTGGTTTGCTTGCAAGTCGGAATCCGGTCTCCGCGCCAAACACAATCCCCAAGTTGTGCTCATCGACATGGGCAGCCAGCTTTGCGCCAAAACGAATAGCAATCTTGCCATGCCGCCAACCGGCTGGTGACATCACGCGGAGTTCTCCTGTGACAAGTTCATAACGCTTACCCATGCCGGTTGGCAGGGCCAAGAGTTCGTCGGCGGTAACATCGGCTGTTGTGCTCATTCAGGAAGTATACCATTCCGAAGGCGAATCGCTGACGGTAGGTCATTCTCCATTATTCCGCTGCAACTGGTACTTCCAGCGGCCTTTCCGCGGCCATGGCGCGAATATCTTCGGTGATCTTCATCGAGCAGTACTTGGGGCCGCACATGCTGCAGAAGTGAGCGCTCTTGAATGTGTCGGCGGGGAGGGTTGCGTCGTGGTAGGCGCGGGCCGTTTCGGGGTCGAGGGCCAGGCGGAACTGCTCGTTCCAGTCGAAGGCGAAGCGGGCGCGCGAAAGCGCATCGTCGCGGTCCTGCGCGCCTTTCCGCTTGCGGGCGATGTCGGCAGCGTGGGCGGCGATCTTGTATGCGATCATGCCTTGTTTAACGTCTTCTTTTTCCGGAAGGCCGAGGTGCTCTTTGGGCGTAACGTAGCAAAGCATGGCCGCCCCGTGCCAACCGGCGAGCGCGGCGCCGATGCAACTCGTGATGTGGTCGTAGCCGGGGGCAAAGTCGGTGACGAGCGGGCCGAGGACGTAGAAAGGCGCGCCGTCGCAGATTTCGATCTGCTTCTCGATGTTCATCTGGATCTGATCCATTGGAATGTGGCCGGGGCCTTCGACCATCACTTGGGTGCCCCGCTCCTGGCCGCGGCGGGTCAACTCGCCGAGCACGTCCAGCTCGGCAAACTGGGCCTTGTCGCTGGCGTCGGCGATCGAGCCGGGACGCAGACCGTCGCCGAGGCTCCAGGTAACGTCGTACTGCCGCATGATGTCGCATAGGTCGTCGAAGTGCGTATAGAGCGGATTCTGCTGGCGGTGGGTCATCATCCACTTGGCAATAAGCGAGCCGCCGCGGCTGACGATGCCCGTGACGCGGTTCATCGTCAGGTGCAAGTGTTCGAGCATCACGCCGCAGTGCACCGTCATGTAGTCGACGCCCTCGCGGGCCTGGTGCTCAACCATGTCGAGGAAGTGCTGCGGCCGCATGTCTTCAATTTCGCCGCCAAGCTCTTCGAGCATCTGGTAGATCGGCACGGTGCCAATCGGCACGGGCGAAGCGGCGATGATCGCTTCGCGGATGGAGTCGATGGTCTTGCCGGTGGAGAGGTCCATCACGGTGTCGGCGCCGTAGTGGACCGCGAAGTGGAGCTTTTCGAGCTCACCGTCCAGGCTGCTGGTGACGGCCGAGTTGCCGATGTTGGCGTTCACCTTGCAGCGGGCGGCAATGCCGATGCCCATCGGCTCCAGCCGCCCCTTCAGGTGCACCTTGTTCGCCGGGATGACCATCCGCCCGGCGGCAACTTCGCTGCGCACTAGCTCCGGTTCCAGGCCTTCGCGCTGGGCGACGTACGTCATTTCCGGCGTCGTGTGTCCGGCGCGGGCGTGTTCGAGTTGGGTGACGGGTTCAGACATCGGTCAAACCTCCGTGAGATTCGCGGTACTTTAGCTAGATCGTACTGCTGTGTGAGCGCGAGTGTCAACGAATGGAGGCGGTAGCCAGGCGGGCGACTGGTGACGTTTGTTCGGAGCGGACATGATTTTGGCCCAGTTCCGCGAACTCGATTTTTGGCACTGTCCTAATACTGTGTTGC
>DASZZA010000225.1:0-2855 GCA_035545135.1 Lacipirellulaceae bacterium
CCTTGGGAAACATGGAATAGAACATTATGAATATCGCAGTCATCGGCACTGGTTACGTCGGTCTTGTTACGGGCACTTGCTTTGCCGACAGCGGAAACGATGTAACCTGCGTTGATATCGACCAAGACAAGATCGCGCGGCTCAACCGGGGCGAAATCCCAATCTACGAGCCGGGCCTGGAAGAGATGGTCCGCGACAACCAGGCGGCAGAGCGGTTACGATTTACGACCGATCTGGCCGGAGCGGTTAGTCAAGCTGAGGTCATTTACCTTGCCGTTGGCACGCCGCAGGCTGGTGACGGCGCGGCCGACATGTCGGCGCTGTGGTCGGTGGTCGACACTATCGCTCCGCACTTGCGGCCGGATGCGATCGTCGTCACCAAGAGCACCGTCCCGGTCGGGACCTGCGCGAAAATCTTCGTCCGGCTTAAGGAACACACCGGTCGCGATTGCGATGTAGCGAGCAACCCGGAGTTTTTAAAAGAAGGCTCCGCGATCGAAGACTTCATGAAGCCTGACCGCGTGGTGGTCGGTGTGCGGCGTGAGGAAGTAGGCGACGTGCTGCACGAGCTCTACAAGCCGTTCATGCGCACCGAAAAGCCGTTTCTCGTGATGTCGCCCGAAAGCGCCGAATTGACGAAATACGTGGCCAATGCGCTCTTGTCGACCAAGATCAGCTTCATCAACGAAATGGCCAACCTGTGCGAGCGGATGGGGGCCGACATTAACGACGTCCGCCGCGGAATTGGGCACGACAGCCGCATCGGGTTTGCCTTCTTGTTCCCCGGCGTCGGTTACGGTGGAAGCTGCTTTCCAAAGGACGTCCGAGCGCTGGTGCGCATGGCCGAAGAGCACGGCATCGAACCACAGATGATGCGCGTCGTCGATTCGGTCAATGAAAACCAAAAGAAGATTATTATCAGCAAAATCAAGACGCACTTCGGCGGCAACCTTAAGGCCAAAGCGATCGCGGTTTGGGGTCTTGCATTCAAACCAAAGACCGACGACATCCGCGAGGCGCCGGCATTGGTGCTTATCGAATGGCTGTTGGCCCAAGGGGCGGTCGTTCGGGTGCACGATCCAGAGGCCATGGAGAATGTTCGCCGTGTATTTGGCGAACGGCTCACGTATTGCACGAAGCCCATGAAGGCCGTCGACGGCGCCGACGCCCTCGCCATTATGACCGAATGGGGCGATTACCAGCGGCCCGAGTTCAAGGAAATCTACCGCCGCATGCGCTCGCCCGTGATCTTCGACGGCCGAAACCTCTACGAGCCCTGGGCCATGGAACGGCTAGGTTTCACCTACCACAGCATCGGTCGACCTTCGGTTGGTTCCAAAGGTTAAGGCTCAACGCGTCTCAGTTCGCACAAGGCGTCGTCTGCTCGGGATAATCCATCTCATACTGCTTCAACAACGCCTCCGGCCCCGCACTCGTGAAATACATCGTGCCGCGGATGCGTTTCATTTCGCCAGGGTGCAGGCCGCCGATACGGAAGTCCGAATGGATGCAGACGCCAACCCCCTGAAACAGCTCCTGATAGGGCTGCCACGCAACGCCCATGATCTCGCGCTCGTCGCCCGAAAAGCAGCCGATCAGTCCGTTCGATGGCACGAGCGGGCTGAGCGGCCGCGGGTTGACGTCGTTGCGATTAACACCGGCCGGGCAATAAACCTGTCCCGGGTTGTAGCGCGCTTTGGTGGCCCAAGGGATGGTCGGCAAGCGCGTGAGCCGGCCATTGATGTACACAAAACAGTGCGGCAAATACGTTTGCTGCGTGAGGCCGGTAAACTTGTCGACTCGAATGCACGGCTGGGCCCAAATGGCCCGCGAATCTTTGTTCGTCGGATTGGCGGCGACAACATGAAAATCGACAGCATCGGCTTTGTCGTCGACGCGCCGAGTCGTAATCTGGTGTTCGACGATCACCCCGTCATCGAGCGTGCTGCGGAGTTTTAGTTCATGGCCATCAGGTGCGGCGGCGATTAATTTCGTGTGGTGGCCAATGACGGTGTCTTCCCAAGCGCGATCCGTCGAGCCGTCGCGGCAATAGGCTTCCAAATAATGAACGAGTATTCGGCTGCCAGGAAGCGCCGAGCCGCGAATCGTCAGATACTCGTCCGCCCACGATAGTTTCAGATGATGCGAAGGTTCGCCGGCAGCCAACCCGCGGCGCGGAATACTCTGCACGACGATGAACGCAGAGCAGCAGCAAACGAGCACAATATTTTTTCGATCCAATCTCATGCGTGGAATCAGGATACCACGCCGTAACCCAATCTTCCATAATTACCGCGCGAAGGAGACAAAACACTAATACGCACCAGAAGCGGTTTCAAAAACGGTTTTAGGGAGGGCGAAACTCTTGCTAAGCCGCGTTGGGAGACACTTTCGGCTCGGCAGCAGCCGAGCCCTCCCAGTGTTGAAACTGCTCCAAATATCTCTTCGCGCCCATTAGCGAATATTAGCGCAGATGGGTGTTCCCAAAGAAGCAACGATTTGAATTCCGAGGTCGGCCATGTCGAAGCGAACGGCATTCATTGTTTCCATGATTCTCGCGACAACATTTGCCTCAATCGCCGCGGCCGATTCGCTCGACGAAATCCGCCAGCGCGGCACGCTCCGCTGGGGCGGCGACGACAGCGGCGGTGGGCCCTATATCTACGAGGACGACCACCACAAGCTCACCGGTTTCGAATTCGAACTGGCCCAATATCTGGCCAAGCAGTTGGGAGTGAAGGCCAAGTTCGTCAACTCGGAATGGGAGATGTTGCCGCAAGTGCTCGACCGCGGCGAGATCGACGTCGTGCTCAACGGCTACGAATGGTCGAAGGAGCGCGAGGCTTCGTGGTCTT
>DASZZA010000226.1:0-4463 GCA_035545135.1 Lacipirellulaceae bacterium
GACGCCGTGCGGCGATACACGGCCAAGCTCGACGGCGCGGAACTCACGGCGGAAACAGTGCGCGTATCGGCGGACGAGTTGGCCGCGGCGCACAAAGACGTGGCTGCGGAATTCTTACACACCGTGCGCCGGATACGCGAAAACATTTTGCGGTTTCAAACGGCGATCTTGCATAAGGATGTCGAAGTTGCCGCCCCAGGCGGCAGCACGTTGCGGCAGCGGTATGTGCCGCTGGAGCGCGTGGGGATTTGCGTGCCGGGTGGCGCGGCGGCGTATCCATCAACCGTACTCATGACGGCCCTGCCAGCGCAGGCCGCAGGGGTCAAGGACGTTGCCGTCGTTTCGCCCCCGACGCCGAACGGGGCGTACAACCGAGAAGTGCTGGCTACTTGTCATGAACTGGGCATCCGTGAAGTTTATCGAATCGGCGGAGCGCAAGGCGTGGCGGCGTTGGCGTACGGTTTGCAACGCCTGGCCGCTGGACCGCTTGTGAAAGTTGATAAAATCGTCGGACCCGGAAATCAGTTCGTCGCGCTGGCCAAAAAGCTTGTGTTCGGCGACGTGGATATTGATTCCATTGCAGGGCCAAGTGAGATTATTGTCATCGCCGACGATACGACGCGAGCCGACTTCGCGGCCGCCGACCTGATCGCCCAGGCCGAACATTCGCCCGGTTCGAGTGTCCTGATTACCTGGAGCCAATCGGCGTTCGAAGGCGTTGCCGCTGAATTGGAAAAGCAGTTGCAGCACGCCGTGCGTGGTGAATGGGCAACGCAGTCGCTCGAAGCGTTCGGCGCGCTGATCCTTGTGAGGGGTCGAGAAGAGGCGGCCGACCTGGCGAACACGTTTGCCACCGAGCACTTGCACATCGCTTGCGCGGAGCCGGAAAAGATGCTCAGCAAGATTCGCAATGCGGGCGCGGTGTTCCTGGGGCCGTTCAGCCCGGTGGCGCTGGGTGATTACGTTGCGGGACCATCCCACGTGTTGCCGACCGGGGCGACAGCGCGGTTTGCGAGTGGGCTATCGTCGAATGATTTTTTGCGTTCGCATAGCGTGATTCAGTTCACGCAACAGGGATTGAACGCCGTGGCGGAGGACGCCATCCGGATGGCGGAGTGCGAAGGGCTTGCGGGCCACGGCGCGAGCGTGGCAGTGCGGCGCGGCAATGGAAAGTGACGGACACATGCAATTCGATTGCAAATTGCAAAATGAAAATTGTAAATTGAAAATTGCCGAAAGGAGCTCTGCAATTTGCAATTTGCAATAAACAATTTGCAATTTGCAATTTCCGAGATAATCCCAATGCCATCCGTTCGCCCCAACATTGCTGAGATGAAAGGCTACGTGCCCGGCGAGCAGCCGCAGGGCTTGGAGAAGTTCATCAAGCTCAACACGAACGAGAACCCATACCAGTGTTCGCCGAAGGTGAAGGCCGCGATTGGGCGCCTCGTGCAGGCCGGCTTGCACAAGTATCCCGATCCGTTGGCCACAGCGTTTCGGATTCGCGCCGGCGAGCTGCACGGCGTCGATCCGGATTGGATCCTCTGTGGCAACGGCAGCGACGACATCCTGACAATCGTCACGCGGGCCTTCGTCGGCACGAGCGATATGGTGCGGTTCGCCAATCCGAGCTATTTGCTCTACCGCACGTTGGCCGAAATCCAGGGGGCCGCCTGCGACATCATCAATTACAACGCCGATTGGTCGCTGCCCGACGAATTCGCCCAGCCGAACGATTGGTTGCGGCTGGCCTATCTGGCAAATCCCAATAGCCCCTCGGGCACGATGGTGCCGCCGCAGAAAGTTGCCGAGCTGGCGGCCAGCCTGCCCTGCCCTTTATTGGTGGATGAAGCATACGTCGACTTTGCAGAGTCGAACTGCGTGTCATTGGTGGCGGAGAACGAGCAAATTATGGTCGCCCGGTCGCTCAGCAAGTCGTATGCGCTGGCTGGGTTGCGTTTCGGTTATCTGATCGCGCAGCCGCAAGTGATCCGCGAACTATGCAAGGTGAAGGACTCGTACAACTGCGACTCGCTCTCTATCGCAGGGGCCACCGCCGCGATCGACGACCAGGCGTGGCTGGCCGAAACGCGGGCCAGGCTCTTGGCTACACGCGCGCGGATGGCGACAGCACTGGCCGAAATCGGTTTCGATGTTGTCGATTCCCAAGCGAACTTCGTGTGGTGCACGCGGGAAGGTGCGCCCGTCGAGCCGATCTATCGCGAGCTCAAGAAGTCCGGCGTGCTGGTGCGGTATATGCTGTACCCGGGATGGGGCGACGGCGTTCGGATTACGGTGGGCACCGACGACC
The DNA here is from genome assembly GCA_035545135.1 of Lacipirellulaceae bacterium. Lineage (GTDB taxonomy): Bacteria > Planctomycetota > Planctomycetia > Pirellulales > Lacipirellulaceae > JABDGM01. Next base: position 2,312 of record DASZZA010000226.1, read on the forward strand.
AAGTGGACGCATGCCTGGAGCTTTTGCGCACGCTGGTTTGAAGCTGACTGCGGCGGCACTGATTGATATTACGCGACTTCCGGGCAGGCTCATCCCGCACTCCTGGATAAGCCAGCAGTGGTACCCGAGCCCTTCAACGACCAGTCGGTCGGCTCGCTGTCGGTGCATTCGTTGCGGGTAGCTGGCGCGTTAATCTGCGGTGCCGGCGCAAAGAAATCGTGTGGTGCGGCGTCTGCTGGCCGTGTTCCTCCCCTATAGCCGATTCAATCCGTACGGACCGTAGATCCGTTCTGCGCGGCATTTCTGGCATAGACCGGACTTCCGCTCCGGTCCGTGAATCGTACGTTCGATCGAGAGTGCGAATCGCACAACATTGGGGGGCTGATCTTGCACCAACGATTGAAACCAGTTGCGGCCTTGGCCGCGGCAACGGCGCTCATCGCGATTGTTTGCGCCTCTGCGCTTGGCGCGGAAGGCAGTCGCAACGCGGCTGCCCGCAGCGAATCCGAGCCCGTGGTATGGCAGGGTCCTGAGCTGACGGCTCAGTTGGTACCACCGGCGCCGAGCGCATCGTCCACACCGAACATTGCGCCGCTCGACGCCGCCTCGCCGCAACCCGGGACAAGCAATGCGGGAGCGACCGCCGCCGGCACTTCCGCTCCGGCGAATAAGCAAACGCCGCTGCTCGACGGCCAGTCGCCGACCGAAGAACTCGCACTGCCGGACGCCACCACAGGCACCGAGGAACAAAGCCAACGTCGCGGCGTGCAGCCCTATGGCGGCGGCCATCCGACGGACTGGCCATGGGGTTGCGGCGGTTCGCCGTATCGTACCGGCCCCGGGCTATGTGACGACTGGACGGTCGGCCCGCGGTGGCACATTACCGTCGATGGCTTGGTGATGACGCGCGAGTCGACGGACCTGAACGCGCTCTGGAACCAGATGATGGCGAACGACCTCACCGGCACGGTTGTCGACCCGACCGCAAATCCGCTCGTCGGCCTGACGCCCGAGCTCGAACAGTTCGATCACGGACCCGGTGGACGTATCACTTTCACAAGTCAAGTTGCGCGGTGCACAGCGTACGACGTTCAGGCTGCTTACGAAGGAATCAACGACTGGAACGCGTCGATCGTATTTCCGAAACAAACATTCGACAACGTCGCACTTCCGATCCCACCGAATACGACGGGAGATGCGACGGGCATCGATACCGAACCGGGCGGGCCGTTTCCTCAAGAATTTCAGCAACGAAGCCTCAGCTATCGCTCAGATCTGAACTCGGGCGAATTGAATTTCATCCCGGGAGTTGACCCGGCATGTCGGCCGTTCTTCGGAGCGCGTTTCATCCGGTTTAGTGATGAAATTCAAGATCAGCTCAATCAAGAAACTCAGCCGCCGCTGCCGGGGCCGCTTACAACCAGCATCACGCCTGGGCCAGCTCCGCCGGGTACGCCGATTGCCGTCAACGATCCGATTGGGCCAACCTACGAAACCGACCGCCTGAATATATTTCATCTCCAAAACAACCTGATGGGCTTTCAACTTGGTATGCTGTTTGACAGCGTGCAACTGACCGACCGGTTGGCGTTCGAGGGATTCGTCAGCGGCGGCGTGTACTACAACAGGGTCAAGTACAGCAACGTGATGGGTGTATTCACCACACAGACATTTGCCGACAACACCCGCAGCACGGGCTTCAATGACGCACGAACCGACGCATCGAACATCATCAATAACGATGCCCGGGATCTGTCAGAGATTTCGTACGAAGCGGAAGCGTCGCTCACCGCAGTCTGCCGGTTGAATCGGTGCTGGGCTCTGCGAGCCGGTTATCAGGTGCTGTGGATCAATCACTTGCACTTGGCCGACGAGGCCTTTTTAGGCAATCCCGAAGCCGACTCGGATTTGATCTTCCATGGTTGGCACGCGGGTATTGAGTGCCGGCGGTAGGATGATGCCGTCGCTGCGTGTCTTTTCGAACGGTTGAGTGAACCGGGTGATCCGTCGATCCGGGCCGGGGGCGAGGCGGGCACCCGGCACACGGATCAGCCGGGTGCCGGGTCGCGGATCGCTCCTTTTTCCAAGCGGGAAGATTTCTCTCGCATATCTATTGACGCCGTCCGACTGTACCAGTACACTTAGTACAGTT
>DASZZA010000227.1:0-4468 GCA_035545135.1 Lacipirellulaceae bacterium
AAATCGAACCGGAAACCGTCGACGCGCATGCTGTTCACCCAGTATCGCAAGCTGTCCATAATGAATTGCAGCACCCGCGGATTGCGCATGTGCAATGTGTTGCCGCAGCCCGTGAAGTCCATGTAGTAGCGCGGATTCTCCGCCGACAGCCGATAGTAGCTCGCGTTGTCGATGCCTCGAAACGAAACCGTCGGCCCGAGCTGATTTCCTTCCGCCGTGTGATTGTAAACGACGTCCAGGATTACTTCGATCTCCGCATCGTGCAGATTGCGGACCATCGTTTTGAACTCTTGGATGACTTCTGCCGGCGTATCTGCCGACGCATACCGTGGCTCCGGCGCGAAAAACGACAGCGTGTTATAGCCCCAGTAGTTCACGAGGCCCTTATCCAACAAGGTGCGGTCATCCGCGTGCATGTGGACCGGCAGCAGTTCAACCGCCGTAATGCCCAACTCGCGCAAATATCGAATCGCCGGCTCGGACGACAAACCGGCATACGTGCCCCGGAGTTCCTCCGGTATTTCCTCGTTGAGCTTCGTGAAACCCTTCACGTGCATTTCATAAATTAGCATGCGATGCGACGGCGTTTTCGGCGGCCGGTCGTCGCCCCACGTGAAAGCCTCGTCAATCACGCATCCCAGCGGCGCATCGGCGGCACTGTCGAGCTTGCTGTACGATAAGTCCTGTTGCTGGTCGCCGATCACGTAGCCGGAAAGGGCATCCGTCCATTTCGGCATGCGCGCCACCGACCGGGCGTACGGATCCAGCAGGACCTTGTTGTCGTTGAACCGGTGACCATGCTGCGGGTCATAGGGACCGTAAACTCGATAGCCGTATAGCTGCCCGGGCCTCACGTCTGGCAGATACGCATGCCACACCATGTCCGTATGCTCGGGCAATACGACACGCTCCGCCTCTTTCGCGTCGGCGACGCTGTCGAATAAGCAAAGCTCCACCTTCGTGGCGTTCTCGCTATAGAGAGCAAAATTGACGCCGCGGCCATCCCATGTGGCTCCCAGCGGATACGGACGACCGGGCCAGATTCGCATTGGCATTTCTTTATTCGTCCTCGCGCGATCTTAATAGCGCCACGGGGAACACGCCCAGCAACTCGCCCACGTTCAAAGCGTGCGAATCACCCGCGTCTTCGGCGTCCGCGCAATGGCCGGATAGCTCGCACCGCCAGCGAGTTGGAAAACCTTCCGGCATCGTGATTGTTGTATCGTTCCATTCCGCCTGGGGCGGCCCCGGTTTGTTCGTTCGTCCGCCACATCGCTGCACCAGCGTGTAAAAATTTCGCGGGACCACTGCTACAATGCATTCTCGCTCCAACCGACGCGCAAAACAGATAACATGTTCCGCCAACTCGCCCTCAACAGCGAGCGGTATATATTCTCCAAAAGAGAACAGATCCGAATAGTCGCGACGCAATTGCAAGCAGTTCGTTGTGATCCAAAGCTTAACATCGGCGTCGGGCCAGCGTCCGCTAACCGTTCGGGCGGCTTCCGCTAGTCCTTCGCGCGCGGCACCACGCAAGTCAGCCAGGCGTTGCCGTCGAACATCGTAATCCACCGCACGCCGATTGTCCGGATCAACCAGGTTGAAATCCCACAGCTCGGTGCCGCGATAAAAGTCGGGAACGCCAGGCACCGTTGTTTTCAATATCAACTGTGCAAGCGAGTTCACATAGCCGCTGTCGGAAATTCGTCGAACAAACTTGCCGATGTCGGCGGCGAATTCCTGGCTGGCGACCTCGAACAAGTCGCGAACGAAATCCTGCACCGCCGCCTCATACGCCTCCGACGGATTCATCCATGACGTATGCGACTTGGCTTCACGAAACGCTTTTTCGATATACCGCATGATGCGGTCGCGGTACGCCGCCCGCTCCGAGTCCGGCAGTGCCGCAATAGGCCAGGTGCCGACAAGCGTTTGATAAATGAAATACTCTTCGTTCTTGTCGGGAACAGATTCGCCGTCGACTTCGCGAATCAATTTGCCGTTCATTTCCTGCCAACGGGTAAACGCCTGTGCCCATTCCGCCGGCATCTCGGAAATCACGTTCAACCTCGCTCGCATATCCTCGCCACGTTTCGAGTCGTGGGTCGACGTGGCGCATAGCGAATGTGGCCACGACTCCAGCCGATGCCGCATGAGCCGGTGGAACTCATCCACCGGAATCGGCTTGGCGTCCAGCTCCCCCCCAACTTCATTCAGCGACGCCAATGGGTAGTAGCGATAAAACGCCGTATCCTCGACCCCCTTCGCCGCTACCGGCCCGCTCACTTGCTGAAGCTTCAAGGCGAACTGCCGACGTTCGACCGCTTGCTCCTCGTCAATCGTCGGTGGGTGCTCCAACAGCAGCACGGACGCAATAAAATCAAATACCGAAGCCGGCAGCGTGCGATTCCGCCGCTTTGCCATCCGAACCGCCGTCGTCACGGTGCGATAATCGGCCTCGCTTACATCCCAACTATCGCCGCGGGCATACGTTCGATAAACGGTCATGCTCGACAGCACTTCTCGCAACGCGCGCCGCAACGCAGGCTGCGTAAAGTCTCGCGATGCGCGATGCTTCTGCGCTATGCGGTACAATGCGGACGTCAGCATCTGCAATTCACTTGCCATGCTGCCCAGGAGCACTTCCCGCCGGCTTTCGTACACAATTTGCGCCGGTTTCTGCGTGTTCTCAGTTGCCCGATCGTAAAAATCGCGCAACCGGACGAGTCCTTCCCCGTCGACCTGCACGCGACTGATGATGTTCAACAAATCATAACCGGTCGTGCCACAAATGGCCCAATCCTCCGGCAGCGGTTCGTCGCCCGACAGAATCTTCTCCGCCACGATGTACACTTCCGATGCGTCGCTGCCATTTGACTTATGATGCGAGCGATACAGTGCCTGCAGCGATTTGAAATAGTTGTGCGGCTCGCGCAGGCCATCGGGATGATCGATACGGAGCCCTGTCACCCATCCCATCTCGAGCAGATGCGCCACCAGCCGATGGACGGCATCGAAAACCCGCGGGTCCTCAACTCGAATCGCCGCCAGATCGTTGATGTCGAAAAATCGTCGATAGTTGATTTCGTCCGACGCTACCCGCCAATATGCCAAACGATACCATTGCTGATCGAGCAACGACTCCAGCAAATCGAAGCTTCTTGGATTGTTTTTCTCGCCATTGACCTTGTGGATCGCGAGGTCGAGTGCGGCACGCACGCTTGCAGAATTGCGCACCAATTGATCGATCCGCTGCCTCGCGATTCTCTGTTCGCGATAGCGCTCTTCCATGGCTTCGGGATCACGGCGCGAACCCGGGGGCAAGTGCCGGATCTGCGTGATGATGCTTTGCAGCTCGGCCCACTCCGAGTTCGACCGCACGTCCGGATCGTCGACGTCTTCCGAATGGGCCACGGCCAGTTCGAGAACTACCGGCCACGATGGAGGCGCCAGCGGAAACCGCCGCGGACCGTAGGCGAGCTGCAGCCGACCGCTGTCATAGACGACGCGCAAGTCGCCATTTTCCAGCACACGTCCGAACGGCTCGGCAAGAAATGGCAGCAGGATCTTGTCCTGCAGTCCGGCAGCCGGTGGGTTCCATTCAATATCAAAAAAATCGGCAAAGTACGAACCCTCGCCGTTCTCTAAAACGTCGAGCCACCACACATTGCCGGGGTCGTTGATGCCCATGTGGTTCGGCACCACATCGAGCAAAATGCCCATGTTGGCGTCACGCGCCGCCTCGGCCAGCCGCTGAAATGCGGTCAAGTTGCCAATCTCCGGATCGATCGTTCCGTGATCGACCACGTCGTATCCGTGGCTGCTCTCTGCCCGCGAACGAAACAAAGGTGAAAGATACAGATCGCTGACGCCCAAACTTTGCAGATACGGAAGCAGAGAGTGCACCTGGTCAAGCGTCAGGTCGGATCCAAGTTGCAGCCGATAGGTTGAGACGGGAATGCGATTCACTCGCGTACTGCATGCCGACGTAGCACTTTTTGTGGCGGTAATTTCCGACATAATAACAGTCGTGCCCGCGGCTTGCTTCTGCTCGCCAAAACGAGCGCACCCGACACGATTCCGGCATGAAAAGTGCGTTTGTCGCACTACTCAGTCTAAAGGATTGATCCTGCATTGCAAAGGACGCGCCGAACAGCACACTTCAAGGAGCAAGCATTGAACAGCCACGGACCGACGATTCACGAAGATGGCGCCACATTCCGACTTTGGGCTCCTGAACATAAATCCGTCGAATTGGTGCTCGTGCACTCAAGCGGTCATGAACAACGAAAGGTCGTGTTGAACCGAGAGTCGAACGGGTATTTTTCTGCGCAAGTTATCGGCGTGGGCGACGGCGCGCTTTACTTTTATCGACTCGACGGCAATCCAACGAACTACCCCGATCCAGCATCGCACTTTCAACCGCAGGGTGTATTCGGCCCATCGCAGGTTGTGGACCATCGCCGTT
>DASZZA010000228.1:0-2198 GCA_035545135.1 Lacipirellulaceae bacterium
AAAAAAGCGTGGCGAAAGTATATCCAACGAGGGCGGCGTCGAAATGCGACAGCCGCCGCGAACCGACGACGATGAGTGCCGCCAAAATCACGGTCGCAATCGTGCCGGCCACCGTAGCTAGGACAACTTCGCGCCGCATCAGTCCGTCTCGCGAAAGGTTTTCGAAGAACTGCAAGTGCAAAATCAGCCACAGAGGACACAGAGATCACTGAGGAGACTCGCGCATTCCCGAATCATGTCTTCCTGCGAATCGTGCGTCGCGATACGTCAATGAACTCATTGTTTTCTCGGTTTCCCCTGTATGCTCGGTGGCTAATTTGCTTCTTGTTTGAGTCGATAAGCATGCCGAGCTATCGAACGCCGCTCTACGGACCGCTATCGTACCACAAGAGGCAACTCAGCAAAGCCGCTGGCAGGGTAAACGGCCATAGTTGGCGGCTGTTCCGGAACGGATCGAAACTCTGTCGTGTAGTTCAACAACTCTTCCAGGCAGACTCGCAATTCCATGCGGGCAAGCGGGGCGCCAGGGCAAGCGTGCAAGCCGGCGCCATACAGGAGGTTGTCGGCCGGATCGCGGTCGAGGCGGAAGCGGTCGGGTTCGTCGAAAACTCGGCCGTCCCGATTGGCAGACATCCAATTGAGCGAGATTCGTTCGCCCGCATCGATTTTTCGTCCGCGGATTTCCACTGGCCGGATGGTAATTCGCCGACTGGCCACCAACGGGCCATGTATCCGCAGAATCTCGTCAATGGCAGCGGGCAAGAGCGACGGCTTTGCGCGCAGCTGCGATTGAAGATCAGCCCGACTGGCAAGATACTCGACCAAAATCCCCACGGCTGCGGAGAGGGTGCCGATTTCGCCCACGGTCCAGTTCCGCAGAATGCTGGCGATCTCTTCGTTGCTTAACGGCCGCCCCCACACTTTCTCGTGCATCAGGGATGCCGTGACATCAGCATTGGGCTTGGCCCCCGCTTGAACACGGCGCTCCAGCAGCTCGTCGACGAGGCTTTCGAACTCGCGTGCAATTTCCGACATTGTCTTTCGATTCTGGGCGAAGGTAGCGACGTGATTTTTTCGGGTCCAACGGATAATAGGACCTTCCAGGTTCGGCGGCCAGCCGAGAAAAGCGCTCTGCGCGCGCACGGCAAGCGGGAGGGCAAATACCGCCATTAACTCCACCTGTCCATTTTGGAGCACCTTCTGCACCAAGTCCGCCACGATTTGGCGACATGCGGGCTCGAAGGTGGCCATCCGTTCGGCCGTGAAGTATCGGTCGACGATTGAGCGATATGCCGTGTGCTCAGGTGGATCCATGCCGCTCGGCACCGACAAGTGCTCGGACACGGCGCTGCTGAACGTCTCACGGTCGTGCAGCACGCGCATCACGTCCTCATGCCGAAACACGGACCAGTTCATGAGCTCGCTGTACGCGACCGGACATCGCTCGCGCATGTTGTCGTATGCAGCGCGCTGGTCGCGCAAAACGTCGGCGGCTCTTGGATCCCAATCAGGCTTATGCGTAGCGGACATGGCTATTCGCGTCCATTCAGCACAAATATCAAGGTCGCCTTTCCACTGCAAGGCGTTGCGATTCGCACGAGGGCGAAACGCTATTGTGGCTGAATGGGGTGCCGAAGGTAAGCCAGCCGTTGATCTTGGATACGAGTTCGGCTGCGTCGAAACCTTCGCTCTCTGCGAACGAGGCGATGGTTAATTCGTCGGGGACACTTCTTGCCCGCTCTAAGTAACGCGTACCGGTAGGGCGCAGACGGTCCTCGATCCACGGGTGCTCTGCGACGAGGACTGCCAATGACGAGCGTTTGGTGACGCGCCCGCGCTTCAGCAGCGGGTCGCTGTGAAACATGGTTGCGGTGATATTAATGGCGAACAACAGCAGCGCCGACCACTCCAGAAGGGCGGAAATTGGCATCAAGTCATACGCTAGGGGCCAGAAAATGGTCGCCATCTCCGTGCCAACTCGCAGGAAGTTGCCGACGCCGATCAGCACAAGAATGGGAACGGTCAGTCTCGGCATCGCCAGCACCGTTCGATCGAGCACGGGAACGACTCGCTGTCCGACTCCCAGAATGAGCGTCGTCATGAATCCCACTGTTAGAGCGTGGCGGACGGCTCCCATGTACGCGTGCGGCAACGGGTTCTGGGTTGCGGCCTCGTACACCACTCCACCCGTCATCAGC
>DASZZA010000229.1:0-2146 GCA_035545135.1 Lacipirellulaceae bacterium
AAGTAGCGCCTGGAACTCCGCATATCGTCGCGGCCGTTATGAGCGGCACTACCGCCACGCATTATCTCGATAGCATTGCCGATGGCAGTGCCACAATCTCCGCTCCGCTTGGCGACAACGGCGACCCAGTTGGGCTGGGCATCCGCAGCGACCTTGCCCAGCACATGAACGGCGACATCGCCGAAATTCTGCTCTTCAGCTCCGCGCTCTCGGATGCGGATCGTGCCGCCATTGATAGCTATCTCTCGGCTCGTTACGGACTGCTGCTTGGGTTGCCTCCGACACTTTCCATCTTGCAGGGCGCGCCCGGTTCGCTCGAACTCTCCTGGCCTACGCCATCACAGCCATTCGTGCTCGAGTCTGCCACGGATCTTTCCAACCCGGTTTGGACCACGGTCGCGAATACGGTCACCGATAGCGGCGGTGTGAGCAGCGTGACGATCACCGCGGATGGCCAACGCGCGTTTTATCGGCTGCGTAAGCAGTGAGTGGCGGTGGAAAACCGGTCGGCCAACGCTTATGGTATTTTGCTATGAACTCCTTTGAAACGAGAAGCCGGTCCCGATGCGGCTTCACGCTCATCGAGCTTTTAGTGGTCATTGCCATCATCGCCATTCTGGCGGCGATGCTTCTGCCTGCCCTTAGCAAAGCCAAGGGAAAGGCAATGGCCATCTCGTGCATGAATAATCTGAAACAGTTGCAAGTCTGTTATAGTATGTACGTGCACGACAACAACGACAGGCTCGTGCCCAATGAGGTGACTTCGACGGGGAGCCTTCCGAATTCGTGGGTAGTTGGAAACCCGACGCTGGATACAACCCCGATTCACATTCAGCAGGGTGTCTTGTATCAGTATAACCAGTCGCTCACGATCTACGTATGTCCATTGGACCATTCGACGACCGCAGGCAGCATTCTCGGTCCAGGAGTTCCGCGCAATCGCAGTTACTCAATCGATTATGCCATGGGCGGCGGGACGGGAACAAGTTTGCCGAGGGTCTTCATGCGGATGAGCGATGTAAATCGACCGCAGCCCGCCCAAAAATCGGTTTTCTGGGATGAGGACGAGCGCAGTATCGACAACGGTGCGATCGGCATTCGCGAGTTAGGCACCTGGAACTGGTGGAATCTACCGGCGATCCGGCATGATCATGGTTGCACAGTGTCCTTCCTTGATGGTCACGCGGAGATTTGGCATTGGAAAGACACCAGCGTGCTGGCGATTGGCCAGACCCGCACTCTGAGCGTTCCCGCTCCCACTACCGATCGTGATTTGCCGCGGATGCAAATGACGACCGCGTGGCCGGACGGACTTAAGTTGTAAATCTTTTTGCAGTGGGTTATTGTAGCAGGCGGTTTCGATGAGTTTTCAACGTTTAGTTATTCTTTTCTGGGTCAGTGGAACCGTAGCAGCCCTGGGCGCTCTGACTCCCGACCAGATCAAACAACTTCCAGCCCCCGCGAATCACAAGATCGATTTCGCCACGGAGATCAAGCCGATATTCGAGGCGAGTTGCATCAATTGCCACGGCCATGGCCGCAACAAAGGCGGGCTGAAAATCGACACGCGCGAGACTCTCATGCGCGGTTCCGACGATGGCCCGGTCATCGTGCCTGGAAAAAGCGAGAAGAGCCTTTTGATCGAAGTTGTCCAGGGCTTCGACCCGGACGAAGTCATGCCGAAAAAAGGCACGCGACTGACTCCGGCCCAAATTGGATTGCTCCGCGCCTGGATCGATCAAGGCGCGCCCTGGGATGAAAACATCACCTTCGCCCGCCCGCAGCCGCTGAACTTGATCCCGCGGCAGGTCGAGCCGCCCGCCGATTCTGCGGCCGCAAATCCTATCGATAAGTTTCTCGATGCCTACTACGCCACCAATAAATTCACTCCGCCACAGGTGGTCAGCGATCGCGTTTTCGCGCGGCGCGCGTTTCTCGATGTCCTTGGCCTGCTTCCCTCTCCCGCCGATTTGAAAAAATTCAACTCGAGCAAGGACCCTGACAAACGCGCGAAGCTCGTCTCGGCGCTGCTTTCCCGCAACGAGGACTACGCGCAAAACTGGCTGACGTTCTGGAACGACATGCTGCGCAATGATTACAAAGGGACGGGCTACATCGACGGCGGCCGGAAGCAGATCACGAAATG
>DASZZA010000230.1:0-10763 GCA_035545135.1 Lacipirellulaceae bacterium
GCAACTACAAGCGCCCCCGTTAGAAGAGGACCGCCTGCTACGGGCGGCGCGCATGTACGAACAAGCAACCAATTGGCACAAACAACACGCGCAAATAGAGGTTTAAGGATTCACCACAGAGGACACGGCGGGCACGGAGAACAATGGAAATCAATGAGATCTCAGGCCAAGTCGTTGATGCCGCGACTAACGTGCATCGTGCGTTAGGGCCTGGACTTCTAGAATCGACATACGAAGCGTGTTTGATGTACGAACTGAATAATCGTTGTATTCCTGTTCGCAATCAAGTGCCGTTACCAGTTCGATATGGTGAAATTCTTATCGAGATCGGCTATCGAATCGATTTACTTGTTGGAGATTCCATCAAGTCGAATTGAAGTCAGTCGATGAGATTGCTCCAATTCATAAGGCCCAGTTACTTAGTTATCGAAAGCTCAGCGGGAAAAAGCTCGGTCTTTTGATAAACTTCAACGTCGAATTGCTCAAGAATGGAATCACAAGGCTCGTAAACTAAGAGCGTTTCTGCATTCCTCTGTGTCCTCCGTGCCCTCCGTGGTGAATCCATTCCCTCCGTGATGAATTACACAACCATCATCGGCCTGGAAGTTCACGTGCAGCTCAGTACCGAGAGCAAGCTGTTCTGCGGATGCAGCACGAAGTTCGGTGCCGAGCCGAACACGCAAACGTGCCCCGTTTGCATCGGCATGCCGGGCACGTTGCCGGTGATGAACCGGGCCGCGTTCCAACTCGCGCTCAAAACAGCCGTCTCGCTAAACTGTGAGATTCCGGCCTTCACGAAGTGGGACCGTAAGCAATACTACTACCCCGACCTGCCGAAGAACTACCAGATCAGCCAATACGATTTGCCGATGTCGCAGCACGGTCGCCTTGATATCCGCGATCCTAAGGGGGCGTTCGAATCGAAGTCCGTCCGCATCCGACGCGCACATTTGGAAGAAGACGCCGGCAAAATGCTGCACGATGAAAAAGCCGGCAAAGCCGACAGCCTTATCGACCTTAACCGCACCGGCACGCCGCTTCTGGAAATCGTCACCGAGCCCGATCTCCGCAGCTCCGCCGAGGCCAGAGTATTCCTCAACGAGCTAAAGTTGCTCCTCACCTACATCGGCGTCTCCGACTGCAACATGCAAGAAGGTAGCCTCCGGGTGGATGCGAACGTGAACCTGCACATTGAAACGCCGCAGGGCCGTGTGGCAACACCCATCGTCGAAATCAAAAACATGAACAGCTTCCGCGCCGTCGAACGCGCTCTCGACTACGAGGCCGAGCGACAATGGCGCGAATGGCAGGAAACGCACCGTAAGCTAGGCGACGCCCCGAAACAAACCCGCGGCTGGGACGATGCGGCCGGCATCACACGCGGCCAGCGCAGTAAAGAGGAATCAAGCGATTACCGCTACTTCCCCGATCCCGACCTCGCGCCAGTAACCGTCGAACAAAAACAAGTGGAGGCCATCCGCGCCGAACTCGGCGAACTCCCCGCAGCACTGCGAGCCCGCCTCGAATCCGAATTCAATCTGTCGGAATATGATGCCGACGTGCTCGTGAACCAGGGCCGGCCGCTCGTCGAATACTTCTTGAAAGTTGCCAAAAACTCGAACGACGGCAAAGCCGCCGCAAATTGGGTTACGCAGGACGTGCTCCGTCTGCTGAAGGATCGAAACATCGCCGTCGACCAAATTCCAATTAGCAGCGCCGCTCTCGCCGAGTTGATCGACAAGGTGAAATCCGGTCAGATTCCCAGTCCACGCGCACGCGAAGTTTTTCACGCGATGGCCGACGAGGGGGTCGATGCGTCGGCCGCGATGAAGGCGATCGGCATCGCTGCCGTCGACGAGTCGGAGCTGATCGCTTTGTGCCAGAAATTACTGGCCGCCAATCCCAAAACGATCGCGGACGTTAAGGCTGGTAAAACGCAGGCGGTCGGCGCACTTATCGGCCAAGCAAAAAAAATCAATCCAAACGTCGACCCGACTCGCTTCCGCGGGCTTTGCTTACAATTGATTCAATCAAGTTAGACCGCCACCAATAGACACGAAAAGTTAGGCGCTTCTAACAAAATGGCCGGGGACTGTCCCAATTTTGCGGAGTCTTCGGAGCAAAATGGGATTGTCCCCCTCTCCGAAGCCATTTTGTTAGAAGTTCTAAACAATCCTTTTCTCCTTTTTGCGAATTTTTGTGCCTTTTGGTGGCCATTCCAAATCGCCACGCCATTGAATTACGGTACGACGCATGGCCGCCGAAAACGAGCCGCCGCCAATCATCACGCTCACGACCGATTTCGGCACCGGCAGCCGGTACGTCGCCGCGATGAAGGGTGTCATCTTGTCGATCAATCCGCGCGCGACCATCGTCGACATTTCGCATTCGGTCCTGCCGCAAAACATTCGCGCCGGCGCGATTGTTCTCGCGAATTCAGCTCCCTGGTTTCCACCGAACACGATTCATGTTTCCGTAATTGATCCCGGCGTCGGCAGCCGTCGGCGCATCGTCTACGCCCGCATCGGCTCGCAGCAGTTCGTGGCGCCGGATAACGGCCTGCTAAGTCGCTTGGCGATGATGGAGCAACCCTCTACAATCATCAGCATCGAAGATCCGCGGCATTGGTTGCCGAATGTGTCGCGCACCTTTCACGGTCGCGATATCATGGCGCCCGTGGCCGCGCGGCTTAGCCTCGGTCTGTCGCCGGACGAGCTGGGCCCGATGCAAGATCAGCTCGTGGAAATCCCTTGGCCGGAGGCGAAGCAAGTGCCTAACCGCATCGAAGGCGAAGTCATCGAAGTCGATTCGTTCGGCAACTTGATCACCAATATCACCCGCGAAATGCTCGATAAGGCGGCCCGTAGCGACAGCGTGGTCATCACGTGCGACGAACACGAAACGCAAGGCATTTTTTCCACGTTCAGCGAACAGCCGCCGATGACGTTCGTCGCTCATATCGGCTCGACCAACCACCTGGAACTTGCGATCGTGAACGATAATGCCTCCGCGATGCTCGGCGTCAAAGTCGGCGCGCCGGTGCACGTTGCGTGGTAGGTCAAACGATGCACATCGAGTGACTTCTCTTCCTCCGCCGGCCGTTTCGTAATTGATCGTGGTAGCGACATGTTCGGTTCCCCAATTCATGCCGACCTCTACGATTGGGATCGCGGCCACTATTGGCACGCGTTCACTCAGATGGCTGAGTACGAGCCGCTCGTCATTACGCGTGCCGAGGGCTGTCGCCTGTTCGACATCGACGGTCGCGAATACCTCGATGGCGCGAGCAGCATGTGGTGCAACGTCCACGGCCACAATCATCCACGTATCAACGCCGCCATCCGCGACCAGCTCGATCGGGTCGCCCACTGCACCGCTCTCGGCATGGGCTGCGACACGACGGTGCGCTTGGCCAAGCGGCTCGCCGACCTCGCCCCAGGAAACCTGGAGCACGTGTTCTTCGCGAGCGACGGCTCCTCGGCTATCGAAGTCGCCATCAAGATGGCCTACCAGTACTGGCAACAATGCGAATTGCCGCGGCCGCAAAAAACAAAATTCCTTGCGTTCGGCGAAGCCTACCACGGCGATACCATTGGCAGCGCGAGCGTCAGCGGCATCGACCGCTTCCACGCACTCTTTAAACCGCTGCTGTTCGACGTGATCCGCGCTCCACTCCCCGATTCCCGACGTCTCCCTCTCCCTTTGAGAGAAGGCCGAGTTGAGGGTGCATGGCCGATAGCTCCGATAGCTCCGAGTTCCCCACCCGAGTTGGTTAGTGCGATGACTTACTTCCTTTCACAGGTCGAAGTCCTTCTCCGCCAATTCCACGAAGAACTTGCCGCCGTTGTCATCGAGCCTCTCGTCCAATGCGCGGCAGGCATGATCATGCATCCGCCCGGTTTTTTGCGAGGGTTGCGGGAACTCACGCAGTCGTACAGGGTATTGTTGATCGCCGACGAGATCGCCGTCGGCTTTGGTCGCACAGGTAAATTGTTCGCCTGCGAACACGAAAACGTTGTGCCCGATTTTCTCTGCCTCGGCAAAGGCCTATCCGGCGGCTACCTGCCCATCGCCGCGACGATCACCCACGACCAAATCTACCGCGCGTTTCTCGGTAAGTTCGACGAAGGCCGTGCGCTCCACCACGGCCACACGTTCAGCGGTAATCCCCTCGCCTCGGCCGCGGCGCTCGCTTCGCTCGACGTATTCAATGACGAGCAAACACTAGAAAAACTCCGAGCAAAAAGCGAGCGGCTCGGCGAGCATTTGTGCACGCTGGCCGAGCATCCACACGTATGCTCAACGCGCCAACGCGGCTTCATCGGCGCGTTGGAGCTCACACCCAATAAAACAACCGGCGAGCCATATCCCGCCCATCAGCGTCGCGCTTGGCGCGTTTGCCGCGAAACACTTGCCAAGGGCGTCTGGCTTCGGCCCCTGGCCGACATCCTCTACGTCATGCCACCACTGTCAATCACACTCGACGAGCTCGATTGTATTATGACAATATTAGCCAGCGCAATCGACACGGTTACACGCGACTCTGGCTAGCCGCGACGGGTTGCCGAATGCGTCGTGCTCGCCCCTCTATATTATCGAACCGCGCCCAACGCTTCCTCATGCCTCGTCTTCGCTACCTCCTGCTCCAAACGCGAAACATCGGCGACCCGATGGCCGCTCAGGAGGTTCGCTGCTTCGCCCGCATGCTCGATTGCGACTCGACCGATATCGACGTGTTCGACCTCTTGAGCGGAGCACCTTCGCGAGTAACGCTACAACACGCCGACATGCTGCTCCTTGGTGGCAGCGGCCATTATTCGGCAGCGTGTGAGAGTGCTTGGCTGGAACGCACACTCGACAGTTTGCGCGAAGTACACCGCCTGTCAAAGCCCACGTTCGCCTCCTGCTGGGGTTTTCAAGCCATGGCCCGCGCCATGGGTGGTCGCTGCGTGAATGATCTACCGAATGCTGAACTTGGCACCGTCGAATTGCGGCTCACCGACGCGGGAAGCGGAGACCTTGTTTTTAATTCCCTTCCATCGACCTTCGCCGCGCAGGCCGGTCACGAGGACCACGTCGTCCAACTGCCGCCGGATGCCGTCCTTTTAGCATCCTCGTCCCGCGTGAAAGAGCAGGCTTTCCGATTTCTCGGCCGACCCATCTACTGCACCCAGTTCCATCCCGAACTCGACCGCGCAGCAATGCTGGAACGGGTAGTTGCCTATCCGGATTATGTAACTCGCATCGCTCGCATTTCATTCGACGACTTCGTCCGCAACGTCCGCGAAACACCGGAAGCGAACGGCCTGCTGCGCCGGTTTGTATCGGTTGTTTTTGGAAAATAAAGCGCGCACTCGTGCCACCGCTCCGCTTGGAACGAGGATTGCTACTCCTCGGCCACTTCCATGCCGAGCTGTCGCATCTTGCGATATAAGTTCGACCGATGCACGCCCAGATTCTTCGCCGCTTGGCTCACGTTGCCGCGGGCCGCGTCGATCGCTTGTTGAATGTGCCGACGCTGGAATTCGTGTGTCGCGTCGTTGAGAGTGAGCCCGGCGCCGATTGCTGCCTGAGTTCCCGCTCCCGGAGACAAAATAAACGCTAAGTCCTCAACTTCGATCCGGTCGTCCGACGTCAAATACGCCAGCCGCTCCATTAGATTCCTCAACTCGCGAACATTGCCCGGCCAGAGATGGCTCTCCAATCGTTTCCTTGCTGCTGCCGTAAACTTTGGCGGCCGACGCCCGGCGCGCTTGCTGAACTCGCGCAAAAAATGCTCGGCCAGCAGCATTGTATCATCGCTGCGTTCCCGCAGTGGCGGCAACTCCAGCGTGACAACGTTCAGCCGAAAATACAAATCTTCACGGAACCGTTTCGCGCGAACCAATTCGGCCAGCTTCTGATTCGTGGCCGCCAACACGCGCACATCCGTGAAAATCGGCCGGCTGCCGCCGACGCGAACGATCGTCTTATCCTCGAGCACTCGCAGCAGTTTCGCCTGCCCCGATAGGCTCATATCGCCAATTTCGTCGAGCAGCAGCGTGCCGCCCGCCGCCAACTCGAACTTACCGGCCCGCGCTTCGTGCGCATCCGTGAAGGCGCCCTTTTCGTGGCCAAACAATTCGCTCTCGAGCAAGGTCTCGGTAATCGCAGCGCAATTCACCGCAAGAAACGGATGCTTCCGCCGCCGACTGCCGAAATGAATCAACCGGGACACAACTTCCTTACCGGTGCCGTTTTCACCCAGAATCAACACAGCCAGATCCGTATCCGCAACACGGCGGGCAGTCGCTCGAACAGCCTGAATCGCCGAACTTTCGCCCACCAACGTGGCATCCTGTGCTGCTTGTTCGACGAGTTTTTCTTGTCGCTCTAGCAACTCCTCGAATTGCTGCGTATTCTCCAGAGCAACCGCCGCGTAAGAGGCCAGTTCAGTAAGTCCCCGCTGGTCGTCCGCCGTAAAAACGCCGTTCCGTTTGTTGAGCACCTCGAACGCGCCCATTCGCGAACCATCAGGCGAGACCAGCGGCACGCACACGATCGTCTTCGTACGATAGCCCGTCTGCCGATCGACATCCCGATCGATCTCGTCGTCGAATTCGCTATTCACTCGCCGCGCCTCGCCCGTTTGAATGACCTGCCCGACGATGCCCGCATCATCCGGGAGCCGCAATTCGCCCTTTTCAATACCAAGCGCCGGGCGGCCGACGATCGTCTTATTTGGCTTGTCCCACAAAAAGATGCTCGACCGATCCGCGTTCAATAGCCGTGTCGCGGCTTCGGCCATGCGCACGAGCAGTGTTTCCATGTCGTTGGTTTGATGCCATTGATTCGTGATCCGCAGAATCGCTTCAATCCGATCCACCCGCGCCAGTGCACGTTCGGTTCGCTCAACGACAGCGATCGCATCAGACAAGCGATTCGAAACAGCGGCGAGTTGCGACTCGCTACACTTGCCGCGAACCAAGACGACATACTCCCGATCAACCGCTGCGCCTCCGCGCGCCGCCCCAACCACCGGCGATGCGAACCATCCATCGCGTGCAACGACGCCGCTTTGTTCCAGCGCTTCGGCCGCGAGTTCCAATGGAATGGCCGACTGGGCCACTCCGCGGGCCGCCACCACAGTCCACTTCGGCACCTCCGCCCGCGCAACGGCTGCCGCCTCGGAATTCGTGGCCGATACGACCAAATCCAGCGCCGGCTCCAGCAAATCGCCGACCCGGGTAAGCTCGCTAGACAGGCGGAGCAGGTTCGCTACGATGTCAGGCATTGAAACTATCGTCAAACAAGGATCTTCAGAATTTTGCGAGCCGGGCCGTCCTCGGTCCCACCATAAATGCGGGCTTAAAAACAACGCGACAAATAAGCATCTGATTATATTCCCGCTGTCATTTTCGCAACAGTTGCCTGTAGCAGAATTGAGACAGTTGGAAACTCACAAGTGAACACGGAGCCGCAATCATGCAGCCACTATTCGAAAACAAAAAAGGCCTCATTACCGGAGTCTTTAACAAGCAGTCGATTGCCTGGGCGATCGCCGAGCGAGTCATGGACGAAGGCGGCACGTGCGGCTTTTCCTACATGCCGGATAAACCCGACGACGAGCGACAAAAGAACCTTGGCCGCGTCACGAAGCTCACCGAGGGCAATCCGCGCGTGGCGTTTCTTCACCCAATGGACGTGACGAATGACGAGCAAATCGCCGAATTAATGACAGTCGCCCGCGACAAACTCGGCGGTCTCGACTTCCTACTCCACTCGATCGCATTCGCGCTGCCCGACGATCTCAAGCGCGATACGATCGAAACCAGCCGCGCGGGTTTCAAATTGGCTATGGAAATCAGCGCGTACAGTCTAATCGCACTTGCGTATGCCGCGCGCGAAATTCTGAATCAACACGCCAGCATCCTCACTCTTACCTACTTCGGCGGCGAACGCCCGGTGCCGGGCTACAACGTGATGGGCATCTGCAAGGCGGCCCTCGATTCGATCGTGAAATATCTGGCATACGATCTGGGACCGAAGGGAGTACGCGTCAACGCGCTCAGCCCTGGACCGCTTCAAACGATCTCAGGCCGAGGCGCCGGTGTCGATGAAATGCTCGGCTTGTATGAAGCCATCGCCCCGCTCGGCCGAAATGTCACGCACGAAGAAGCCGGAAAATGCGGTGCTTTCCTGCTCTCCGACATGGCCTCCGGCATTACCGGCGAAATCCTCCACCTCGACGGTGGCTACAACATCATGGGTTCCCCCGGCCGCATGCTCGATCGCATCAAGGCGGCGAAAGTTAACCGCTAATATACGCTAATGAAACACTAATGCAGAAAAAAACATTAAGTTGGGGGAGTATCAGATGTCGGATGCTCTTCGTCAAAAGCACGATATTGATGGACAACCAATTGCCCAAGTCGGTTACTATTCAATGTGCGCTTGCTTCGAGGTGCAATCGCGAATTGGGCGGTTGACTGTTAGAGGAGATTTACCAAGAAAGCCTGGAGCTTGAACTGCTGTTACAGAGCATACCTTTCGTACCCAAGCAGGAACTCACCGTCTATTACAAAAAACGTCAGCTTAAAAAACGCTACATTCCCGACTTAGTCGTTGCAAGACATGTGGTCGTGGAGCTCAAGGTCGTGCAAAACCTCGCTCCAGAGCACGAAGCCCAGCTATTGAACTAAATGCGAATTACGCGACAACCTGTCGGATACCTGGTAAATCTTGCACCGATAACAAAGGTCGAGTGGAAGCGATTTATTTTGTCCGATTTTGCATCGAATCGCGGGAATGTGCAGACATATTAGCGGGTCTGTCTTCATCAGCCTTCAATTAGCGTCCATTAGCGGTTAAGAATGCGTCGCTAGCAACTCGATTTCGTCCAAATCGACCTAGGTAGAGTCCACTTTCACTTGCTAGATTGTGCAAACTTTACAAAGCGCTCGCGGTCCGAAACATCGCCGCCGCGAGCTGCGTACTGATGAGTTGAGCTTGATTCACACCTTGGTGGAGCAAACTTCGAACGATCGCGCGCGACAGGCTCGCCTTTCGGTCCGAGGTTTGCTTCAAGCCCGCAACCGAACACTCGCGGCATGATTCGTCGCGAACTGCGGACCCGCAATTCCGCAAGAGCACTGGCTCGTCGCTAGAACGGCAACGAAGCGCGTGCGACAAGGACGTAGCACGGAGGAACATGGAGCATGGAAGCTCGCTTCACTCGGGTCATTTCCACGTTGGCCCTCTTGGTTTGTATTTGCCTTTCACCGATCGGACGGCAAACGGAAGCCGCCGGTTATCGAACGACGAATTTTGTCGTTTCGGCCCCCACTCCGGAGCTTGCCAAGGAGATCGGCGACCAGGCCGAAGTCTACCGCCGCCAACTCGCCATCGAGTGGATCGGCAAAGAGCTGCCCGCCTGGTCGGAGCCCTGCCCGATTCACGCGCAGGTCGGCCCGAGCCTTGGCGCCGGCGGCGCTACAAGCTTTGTCTTCGATCGCGGCGAAGTGTTCGGATGGAAGATGAACATCCAGGGCTCGCGACAGCGCATCCTCGATTCCGTGTTGCCGCACGAAGTCACACATACGATCTTTGCGTCGTACTTCCGTCAGCCGCTACCGCGCTGGGCCGACGAAGGCGCGTGCACGACGGTTGAGCACCCCAGCGAAGTTGCCAAGCAGCAGCGAAATCTCATTGAATTCCTGAAGACCGGTCGCGGCATTCCGTTCAGTCAGATGTTCGCCATGAAAGAATATCCGCAGGATGTCATGCCGCTCTATGCGCAGGGCTACTCGCTGAGCGAATGGCTAATCGAAAACCGCGGCCGCAAAGAGTTCATCAGCTTCGTCGGCGATGGTATGCAGGACGACAATTGGCCGCGCGCCGTCCGCGAGCATTACGGCTTCCCAAGCTTGCTCGCGCTGCAAAACGCCTGGAACGACTGGGTGAGACAGGGTCGGCCGCACATCACGCCTGCAACTTCCGCGTTCGGCCAAATTGCGTCCAATTCGCCAAACAACCGAGCAATTTACCGCGGTCAAAGTCCGGATGACGTGACGCCGATCGGCGCAACTCCACCGTCGCGATCGGACACACCAACCTCGGTGATCGTCGCGTCAGCCAGCCAGTCGGTCTACGCGGCGGCGGCCCAACGAGCACAGCGCGATCGCAGCGTCTACGACGCCTCACGCGGCGACACAGCCCTGCGGCGTTAAACACCGCCGGGCAAGCTCCTGCTGAGCCGTGTTTCTCTCGCCGTAATCGGTTCCGCAGGAGTCTCGCCCTCCCATTGTGTTAGCTCGCTCTTAGCCGACTCTGAAGATCTGTCGCGAGATCTGATAGAACACGGGCGCCGCGAAACAGATCGCGTCGATCCGGTCCAGTACGCCGCCATGCCCTTCAACGAGTGTGCCGTAATCGCGCACTCCGCGGTCGCGCTTGATTGCCGACATTGTCATCGCGCCGGCAAATCCCATCACCGCAACGACCATCGACATAAATGCCACCTGCCAGATCTCGCGAAATGGCGTGGCCCAGTACAGCAACATGCCAGCGAGCGCCGTGCTCGCCGAGCCGCCCACCAAGCCTTCCCATGTCCGTGCGGCGTTAATCGACGGCGCGATCACGTGCCGCCCATAAAGCTGGCTCCACACGAACTGAAACGCCTCGGAAAGAAGTGCCATCGTGACAAAAAAGAACATGAGACGCGCGTTCGCATTCGACGCCTGATGGGGTACATCCAGGTACAACAGTGCGGGGGCGAAGCTCAA
>DASZZA010000231.1:0-1703 GCA_035545135.1 Lacipirellulaceae bacterium
ATAAGTTCAGTCCGACGAGAAAGCGGAAGCCGACTCGCGGTCGGCGACCCATCAGAATAACATTCCGAGGAAGGAAAGCAAACTATGGCGCGAACGCCGGCGGCCAACGAAAATTCAATAACGGCCGAATATGCACGCGAAACTGTGGCGGCCCGAGTCGCGCGCCGATCTAAGTTTCCAACGATTGCGCAGCCAGCAATGTGTTGCGAAGTAGCATGGCGATCGTCAATGGTCCAACGCCGCCCGGCACCGGCGTGATCGCTCCCGCCACGTCGGCCACGGAGTCGAAATCCACGTCTCCTACAACACCGTCCGCGCTGCGGTTGATCCCCACGTCCACCACCGTGGCGCCGGGCTTTACCATTTCCGCGGTGACGAACTTCGCCCGGCCGATCGCGGCAATGAGAATGTCGCCCGTTCGCGTGACCGCCGGCAGGTCTTGCGTCCGGCTGTGGCAGATAGTTACGGTCGCGTCACCTCCCACGCCACGTTGCGACAACATGATCGACAGCGGCCGGCCGACAATCTCACTACGGCCCAGGATCACGACTTGCGTTCCACAGATCTCGATCCCGCTCCGCAGCAACAACTGTTGCACTCCCTGCGGCGTGCACGGCAAAAACCGAGGCCGCCCCTGGACCAGCCGGCCGACGTTTTCCGGGTGAAACGCGTCGACATCCTTCGCCGGACTTACCGCCGAGAGGACCCGATTCTTGTCGATTTGCGGCGGCAGGGGCAATTGCACCAGAATCCCGTGTACTTCTCTATCTTTGTTGAGCTTCGCAATAAGCTTTAGCAACTCATCGGTGGAAGTGTCGCGCCCCATACGATGCAGTTGGCTGTCAATTCCGACCGTTTCGCAGGCGCGCTGCTTGTTCCGCACGTAAACCTCACTGGCCGAATCCTCTCCGACCAGCACCGCCGCTAAGCACGGCGCCACGCCGTTGTTCTGGATGAATTCAATGATCTCCTCCGCCAACTCCGAGCGTATCTGCCGCGCCAACTGCTTTCCGTCGAGAATTCTGGCGCGCATGGATAACTCGTCGTGCGGTTGGAGTCTCGAGATCGGCGCACCGAAAGGTAACGCGTTCAATACCGCCTGCGGCTTACAAGAATGTCAATCACCTGGTCGTATGCCTTGCCGACGATTCTATCGAGACGCGGCAACAGTGTCAGCCGCCAACCGACACCGAAAGCAGCGACGACCCGGCCCAATTATCGAGCCACGCCAGTCCACACATCAACAAGCACGCGTAAACCGCCGCCATCCAGTCATCCGCCATCACACCTAAGCCGTCCGGCAGTCGTTCAAGCTGCCGCGCCGGCGGCAACTTAGTGATGTCCATCAATCGGTGAAGGGCGAAGCCGACTAGTCCGACCTTCCAGTTCGTCAGGGGAACCAACAGGAAAACGATGGGCATCGAAGCGATTTCGTCCCAAATGATGGCCTGATTATCCTTCTGGCCACCCAACGCTCGGCCAGCGGCGCTGGCCAACGGAATTCCGACCAGGTTCGCCGCCACGATCGCAAGGATCCGCCAGCCAATTGCCGGCAATTGGCCGATTGCCCAAGCCAACGGCAGGCCCCATATTGCTGCACCAAATGTGCCCGGTGCCGGTGCGACAAGGCCTACACCCAGCCCCGTCGCCAGCCACACCGAACCGCTTCTGTCGCCCGGCGCTCTGTTTTCGGAGTCGATCAT
>DASZZA010000232.1:0-6021 GCA_035545135.1 Lacipirellulaceae bacterium
TTGCTTCTGCAGGACAGGCTGACGATCATAGCTGGGCGGCGTATAAACGCGCGATGGCGGATAATTACCGGTCGGAGCGCCCCACATCCGCAACAGGTCGGCATCATACTCGCTGACCAGCCCGGCGCGGTAGTTGGCTCGGGCGTTTTCGACGTCATAAAGGGTTTGTGCCTGCGCGCTGGCGCACGTCATCAGCGCGATGCCGCTCACACAGCCGAAGGCAATTGCAAATTTCATTTCTCGGGCTCCCGGCAACTCGTGTGGTCGATCTGCTTGTTTCACGATAGCATCAACGGCAGCATAAGTGCGAGACAGCCGATGCCTCGCCCCTGCCACGTTAATGCGGCGAATCTGTTAGATAAGGGAGATTAAATCGGGTTTGATGGCGATAACAGCCTCGCCCCACCAACGAGGGAGCGCATTTTCATGTCGGACCGAACCCAGCTCGCCATTGGCCGCAACTCCATTTCCGTTCCACGCTTGACGAAGCGCGCCGTGGAAGCCGGCATCGCGACCGCGATGACGTCGCTCGTCGCGCTTTTCATTCTCGTCCTGAACAACGTGCTGACTGGCCGCGGCGGTTGGCTGAATGGTTTCAACATCTGGCTTTCGTACATGCGGCAGCCCGCCATCCTCGGCACCATGATTTTGACGGCGTTCGTGACAACGATCTTCCTCGCCTGGCAGCGCGACGGCGGCCTGAAGCGCTAAGAGGCGCAGCGGCCCACACTCGCGTAAGTCCAAACTAAAAAGGCGAGGCCGGGGCCTCGCCTTTTGTTATGACGATCGAAACGTCGACGTGTGCAACTGCTAGCTCTTCAGAGCCGCGTTGCACTTGCTGTAATAGCCGCCGCCCTTTTGAATCCACTTCATGCCGCCGTTGCCGTTGTTCGCCTTATTGGCCTTGTACTGGTCAAGGCAGGTGTGCATGCGGGCCTTGCCTGCGGACTCCTTCGAATACTTTGGATCGACGGACTTCGGAAAAACGGCGCCAGAGCTGCGGGTCGTCGCCGGCTTGCTTTCCGATTTGGTCTCTGTCGCCTCGGCGCCAGCGCATTCGGATTTGCGGAAGTCGTTCCACGTTTTTCCATTCAAGGTGCCGGCGCTCTTGGCTGCCTGATATTTCGTACTGCATTCCTTGGTGGTCAGTGCCGAACTCGGACCAGCCGTCACGATGGCGGCCATTCCCACTGCGGCGGCAGAAAGAAAAATGCGAGAAATCATCTGTGGTCTCCTTGGACGACGGCGACACTCAGGATATTCGCGTGGTACGCGGACCTGATGCCCCGGAACGCTGGCGGGCAGGTTCGTTCTACTCCCGGCAGAACATAACGGCAAAGCTATAAACTTCCAATTGGCCGGCCGAAACACGAAAGACTTGTACTTACGAAAAAGTATACGCGTTATTCCAATTTCTAAATCCCGAACTTATGTGAGCAGGTAAATTTTTTGGGTTTTACTTCGAACTCTGAATAAAATGCGTTCGATGGACGGAATGAACTCATGCGCACGATCAAATCGGCCCGCCCCACCCTTCTCGCTTGCGCCGTTATGCTCGTCAGCATGAGCGGCGTGGCCCTGTCTGACCCCTCGCCCGACGACATCGAAGCGGCCCGATCCTCGGTCAATGAGATGACCCCTTACGATGCCGGCTCTCGTTATGGGCAGGCGCTCGGTGCGGTCGAAATTTGCCCTGGCGCACAAACGACAACAAAGGTGCCGGCGCTCAATACGCTTTACACTGACGAGAACCTCAAGACGTTCAACGCCCAGGCGAGAAAGATTTACGAAGCCTGGATCAAGCTCAAGCAATGCACGCTGTTGGACGACCCGAGCGAATGCAAGGTTATCGTGGACGAAAGCTGTGCGGCTGCCCTCAGCGAGATCGGTTCCTCGGGAACCGTTCTCCCTGGTCTGCTCGTCGGTGAAAGGCGTTAATATTGTTTGCCATTGGGCTGGCCGCGTGTCTGGGAGGCGGCGAAATCATCCCTTCCCGGGAAGAAGTCTAAACCGCCTGCAAAGACACGTTGCCGAAGGCTCTCTTGCCCGCTATGGCCGAATGGCCAAAAAGGAGCGGGACAATGGCGGATCTCTCGAAATTGCGCATTGGGTCGAGTGGATCAGCGTCCGCGCTTGTCAACGAACAGCGGCTTGCGACGGCGGTGGGAAGCGGCGACGCGCCAGTGTTCGCCAGCCCCATGCTGGTTGCTCTTATGGAGGCGGCCGCTGTCGATTGTGTCGAGGCGCACCTTCCGGAGGGGCATCAGAGCCTCGGGACGCATCTTGACGTGACGCATAGTTCGCCAACACCTATCGGGTTGACCGTCACGGCGACGGCGACATTGGCGTCCATCGAGGGCCGCAAGCTGACATTCAAGGTCGTAGCGAACGACGGTATCGAGCAGATCGGGTCCGGACAACACACGCGTGTCGTCGTTGACACGGCCCGCTTCATGGCGCGGCTCGCCGCCAAATCGCTGCCACGGCAATGAACGAATCTTGTGGCGCTTAGGGTGTTGTCCACGCGAAGTGTGTTGGTTGATATTTTCTCGGCACAGACAGTTGGAGCATCGAATTTATGCGAGCCGTAATCGGGTTTGGAGTCGCCACTCTAGCTCTCCTTCTCGGCATGGGAGCGGCCTCGGGCGCCACATGCACGGCGGCCGATTTCGGCGCAATCGTCGATCAATCGGGCGCCAGCCTGCGCGACTTGACGCTTGCCGAGCAACCGAAACTGCAAGCGCGGCTCCGCAAATATAAAGCAGCGAAGAAGCTCAGCGACGATGCCTATGAAAACGTCGCTCTCGACGCCATTCGCGATAAAAAGCTCGATGAACTGGATAAGAAAAGCAGCGATCTTTTGCTGCGCCTGGATTCGCTGGGACGCGTTCCGGACGGAGTTCAGCCCGATTGTGCCAAGCTCGAAGAGGTGAAGGCGGCGTCTGCCGAACTCACTTCGATCATCAAGCAGAAATCGGAATACATGCTGCGTCGCCTCGACGAAAAAATCGCCGAGGCCGAAGGGACGCCGGCGGCACCGAAGGCTGGGTCGCCCGCTCGAACAGTCGAGGCATCACCTAAACCCGCGCCCGCAAAGCGCCCGGCCGTCACACAAGCAGCCCCGAAGCCGCAGCCAGTGACGCCCGGGTGGTCCGCCGATACGAAACCCAACGATGCCTACAGCGGACCAAACGTTGCGATGCGCGAGGGCGGCCGCGTTCCGGGTCTGCCACCGCCTCAGGAAGATGGATACACGATCGATGAAATTCGCGATGCGACACGTGGATTCTTCGGCACCGTCTCGACCAATCTTGCAGCCGTTATCGAGCATACTTTTAAGGAAATGGGCCGCCCGACCGCCTATGTGCTTGGCACCGAAGGCGGCGGCGCTTTTCTTGCCGGTCTTCGCTTCGGCAAGGGCAAGCTCTACATGCGGTCAGAAAGAGGCGTGCGCGACGTTTATTGGCACGGTCCTTCCGTCGGCACCGACCTTGGCGCATCGGGATCGCGGACGCTGTTCCTTATCTACCGGATGCACGGCACGGAAGATCTCTACCGCACGTTCACCGGCATTGATGGGTCGGCTTATTTCGTCGGCGGCGTGGGCCTCACGTTGCTGAAAGGCGGGCCTGTGATCATGGCGCCGATCCGGTCCGGCGTTGGCATGCGGCTCGGGGCCAATCTCGGCTACGTTCGCTTCACGCCGCAAGCGACGTGGAATCCGTTCTGAGGACGCGACACGAAAATGGCCCGGCGTGCGCCAGGCCAATTCCATTCGGAATGCTGCTCGAAATCAGCTCAGTCGTAATTGTCATAGTCGCGCCGCGCAGCGCGCCGGTAGACATAATCACCATTTTTGCGGCGATAGACTTTGACGAGTTGACCGTCGACGTAGGCGTAGCCCTTGGGAATTTTCCGCCGAGAGGGCCGATAATCATATGCGGAGTCGCTGTCGCTCCAGTTATCGCCCCAGAACCAGCTTCCCTGGCGGTCGGCGTACCTTGACCTGCGGCTGTCGTCATCACGCCCCGCAATCTCGGAGCCTTTTCTCCAACGCGGCTGCCCATAAACGGACACGCGTGTTCGCGCCATGCCGTGTTGCTTCACGAGGCCGTAGAAGGTTGCTGCGTGGGACTTCGATAGCCGAATGCAGCCGTGCGATGCCGGGCTTCCGAGATAAGCCGTATGTGAGGTCCCGTGGATTGCAACACCGCCATGAATGAATACGGCGTTCGGCATCGGAGCCATATCGTACTTGCGCGAGTACCACATCTTTTCCATCCGCTGCGGACGGAAAGTTCCCGTCGGTGTCGCGTAAGCGGCGACACCGGACGATATCGGCCAACTGTAGCGCGTTTGACCGTCGACCTTGACCACCATTCTCTGGCCGGAGAGATCAATCGACGCCGTGAGCGTTGGGCGCAACGGTGGCTTCGGCTTGGCTGCCGGTTCGACGGGCGCCTCAGGTTTTGTGGCACTCTCGCTAAAGTTGGTTGTGGTCCCCGAAGATGAATCGGTCGCGGCGGCAACAATTTTGTTGGATTGGAACTCCTGAGCCGCTGCCGGAATTGCCGGCAAAATAGCGACCAACGCCGCCACCAAACTGCGTGCACGCAACATTAATCTCTCCTAACGCAATACGAATTACCCCTTATATCTCGAACGTATGCCGAATGACACCTGCTGTTTCACGTAAGTCGGAACATTCTAAACCAGATACTTACGAGCAACTCGGGGTGGCAATATAGCTACAATAATTGGCTTTCTAAAAATCTACTCAGTTCACTTGTGACACTGCCGCTGGAATCTCGATTGCACAAGCGTTGAAAATTACCGCCATGCGAGAACCTCATGCGCCGGCGACTTCAATTTCCAAAAAGAAAATCGAAGATCGTCTTGGGCTTTCCATGGCGGCGCTGACGCGACTCGCTTCGTGACGATTGCTGCTGATCCCAAGGAAACCAAGCCTGCCCGCTCGGCCGTCGCTGCGCGGCTCCGCTTCCGACGACGGACACCGCAACCGGGCGAAGCTGATATTCGTCCGTCACGCCATCGACGCTTGCCACTTGCAACTGATCAGCGTCCCACGTCCAGGTTGCGACGCGAGCGCCCTGACGGTTCGGTTGAATACCAATGATCTTGGCCGCGGCCAAATCGATGATTGCCGCAAGTTCTGTTTCCTCAGGTCCATTTTTTCCAGGCACACGGCCGCCAGAAAAGCGCAATACACCGTAGTTGGCATAAGGCGGCGCCTTGACTTCCCATTGCAGCAGCTTCGGTTCGCCTTCTCCAATCATTTCGAGAGGCACACGGATCTGGCCGTAATCCTCGCTGACTGCGACGTAATCCTTGCCATGTTGGAAGACATGCCACTTGGCGATATCGAGCGACGGCAGCGGCTTATCTTGTCCATCCTCGACCGGCGCGCCGAGCCGTTTCAGAGCATCGGCAGCAAAACGCCAACTCGGCTTCAACTGCAGGACATGATGGAGGTCGGCGATCGCACTGTCGGCCTGGCCGTTCGCTTCCGCAATTTCTCCGCGCGCCCATAGAGCTTCCGGAGAGCTTGGACCGAGCTTGATCGCGGTTTCGACGTCTTTGGCGCCAATATCGGCCTGGCCGTTCTGTTTATAGACGACGGCACGAAACGCGTAGGCGACCGGCGAGCGTGGATCGAGTTCAATGGCTCGGTTCAAATCGGCATAGGCGTCATCGGCAGCGCCCGCGAGACCATTTGCCAGTCCGCGCCCCTCGTATGCAGCGCTCGAATTGCCGTCGAGTTCGACGGCACGAGAAAAATCCTTAAGCGCGGAGGCCGTGTTGCCATCGAGCAGATAAGCATAACCGCGCACGACATAAAGCTCGGTATTGTTGACATCAAAAGCGATGGCCCGCGAAAGATCCTCGATCGCTTCGGGCCTCTGACCGATGATCAAGCGCGCTTCGGCGCGATTGCGATAGGCCGATGCAAATCGCGTATCGGCGCTGACGGCCCTCGAAAAATCGCGAATGGCGGCATGC